>DATITY010000333.1:0-3428 GCA_035467235.1 Draconibacterium sp.
CTCTTTTTCGAAGAACCTTTTTCTGCAATCAGCTTGTCAATATTTTGAAAATTGTTTGTCATTATTATTTGCTTCATCTGGATTGTCATTTCGAAGGAAGTATGACTGAGAAATCTGCTTCAAACAAGAGATTTCTCCTCGTGCCTCGTCGAAATGACAGTTACCTGGAACTTTGAACTCACTTCCCTATACAATACAAATTCTTATCTCCCCTGATGTAAATCTTTCCATCGGCAAATGCAGGAACTGTTCCAGTCTTGTCTCCGAGTTTGTTTTCGGCGATGAGTTTCATCTCTTTGCCAAATTCGTAAATTCGCATCACACCGTCATTGTCCATCAAATAGATTTTTCCGTCAGCAAACATGGGCGACGAATAGAGCGTTTTGCCCACATCGTGTTCCCAGTATTTTTCTCCTGTTTTAAGGTCATAACAAGCCATAACGCCATAACTTGTGGCAACAATAACCAGTCCGTTATATGCCAGAGGACTTGAAGCTTCCGGAAGGTATTCATCAGCTTCCCAAAGAATTGCTTTGGTTTTTACATCGATAGCCACCATTTTTGCATATTCGTTGGCGGCAACCACAATCCCGTCAGCATAACCAACCGAAGGACCCACTTCTCCCATCATGCATTTCACCTGCCAAAGTTCATTTCCAGTTTGAACATCATAACCGGCAACAATCGGGTCGGCAGTGAGAATTACCTGGTATTTTCCGTCAACCTGCGCCAAAACCGGGCTTGCCCATGATATTTTGGAAGAACGGGTGGTTTGCCAGGCTTCTTCACCTGTAGCTGTTTTCAGGGCAATTAATTTTCCCCCGCGATTCGTATCATACTGAATAATTAATTTATTGTCCCAAACAATCAATGAGGATGAATGACCGTAATGATTGTCGGGAACTCCCAGATTTTTTGCCCAAACACGCGTACCATTCATATCGAAGGCAATCACATCGCCCGTTGCAAAAATGGCATAAACGCGGTTGCCGTCGGTGGTCAGGGTAGGAGCTGAAAGACCTGTGTCTTCCGTGACTTTTGGAGGTGTTGCAGGTGAACCCTGAATATTGTCGGCTACACCTGTCCAGAGTAATTTGCCATCCAGACGATTGTAGCAATAAACTTCGCGGGTTTGTTTATCCGATCCGGACACAAAAATTTTGTCACCCCAAATCACAGGCGAGTTGTATCCATGTTTTGGAATTGGCGATTTCCAGAGGATGTTTGTACCGGCTGCGCCATCCCATTTTGTTGGAATATTTTTATGAAACGAAACTCCCTGACCAAACGGGCCGCGAAATGAGTTGTGGTTGTTTTTGATGTTTTGCGCCGTCAATACAACTGCTGCAGGTGCTGTTTCAATTTTTGCTGAATCGGTTGCCACGGTTGCCAAAACAGCAGAATCGCCGGTAATTACCGCCTGTACAGAATCGGTTTTTGCCGGACCTACATCAATAATCTGAATTCCTTCATCCGCAGATTGTAATTCATTTTCAACCACAGCCGCCTCAATGTTGTATTTATCGAGATAATTTACCGAAGCGAATGAAGCAGCAATTGCCAGTGCAAATACCACAGCTCCGGAAATAATGATTCCTTTTTGTGCCAGAATCCTGCTGGTGATTTCGTTTTCGAGCACTTTTTCGGGCGCTTCGATTTTTGCTTTTGCCGAATAGTACACACGCAGAGCCAATGCCAGAATAATTGCGCCAAAAAGCAATAGGACAGCACCGGTTTGTATTTGCCACTGACTGTTGAAATAGGCTTTTCGGGCAAGCAAATCGTAATTGCGGATTTCAGCCTTTAACCCGTCGTTGTTGGGATCATCCTTTAGCCGTTCAAACAAAACTTCAAGCGCTTTGCTATTCACTGGATCGGTTTTCGAAATTTGCCAGTAGTTTAGCAACAAAAGCAAAGCAACCAACGAACAGAATATTCCGGTAATGATCGCGATGTTTTTTGCTAGTTTTATTTTATCTGGATTCGTCATTTGTTATGATGTACTTTTTATATCTTTTTTTCAATCTTGTTTCTATCGTGCGGCGCATGGTTGCCGCAGTTTTTCAATTTTATTTACTGGATGCGCCTTTTTCACTTATTGATTCGTGTTCCCTCAGGTTAAAACCTGGGGTTATTTAAATTGAACCCTTTCAGTATTCAGTTTCTATTTCATTTTTTATCATTAATTCAACTTCAAAATTGCGGTTAGTATCCGCGGCACCCATTCATGCATTCTCGCATTCATGCATTCCAGCATTACTTTTCCACCGGGCAATAGTTCATACAGCGGGCGCAGCTCAGACAGTTTCCGCGGTGTGGTTCGTAATCCTGGCGTTTGCGGAAAACCACTGTATTTAAAAGCGTCATTCCAATTACAAGCCCCATAAAACCACCGGCTATCATACTGCCGATGTAAAACTTTTCACGAATCACTTCGGCTTCCTTTACAAGTATTTCAAGTGTTTTCCCGGAAGAAAGGAAAGTTTGCACATCTATATTGTCTTTATCATTTTTAATTTCCGGATTTGAAATGAGCAACTCCGCAAGGTAAACATCGGGATTGGCCTTCGACAGAAAAGTGTGCGATTTTGCCCCCACAAAAACTCCAAGTGTTATCCACAAAGGGATTACCAGTGCGTAAGTAAGAAACCTTTTTGGCCCGAGACCCGATTTGATGACTTCCTTTTCGTTGGTAGGGAAGTCGATGGCATCGAACGGACAGGAATTTGCGCACAATTTACACTGAATACATTTCGATGGGGTGATGGTCATGTGCCATTTTGAAAAGCGCGACATCCAACTCAGTAAAACGCCGTAAGGACAAAGAAACCGGCAGTAGGGGCGCGCCACAAACATTCCCATTAAAAGAAACGCGACACCCAGAACCACCATGTGAAATTTTGCGTCCATGCGGAAAATACCCACAAATGGGTCGTAACGGCAGATAATAAAATCGGTTCCGGTGGCCGCAAAAAGCACTGCCAGTGACAGGTACAAATAGGGGATGAGTCCCAGTGTTTTGTTAAGCCATTTTGGTAAACTGATTGGTTTCATAATCACAACATCCTGAATGGCGCCGAGCGGACACGCGCCTGCGCAAAAAGTGCGGCCAAAGAAAAGTGTGAATCCCAGCGGAAGTATGAAAAACAAAAGCGCCGTTATTGAAATGGCATAATTTGGGTCGGCAAACGAAAGTGTTACATTTTGAATTGAACCGATGGAACAGATACAACCTTCGCGGTAAAATCCAAAATAAGCGAGGGTGAACAGCGAAAGCCACAAAACACCCTGCCGCGACCTTTTTTTGATTACCAGCCAGCTTGCCATTGAAAGCACTACAAGCAAAATGGCCACATCGAAATATTCCAATGCAAGTGCACGTGGCTCGGGAACTATGGTTAATGGTTGCTCGTAACCTGTTGAAAATT
>DATITY010000334.1:0-2907 GCA_035467235.1 Draconibacterium sp.
CGGATCTCCCGCTGCATGGCCTGCCGTGAAAGACATTTTCCAGGCCATTTCAGCAAAAGTGGAAGATGGCACGCCTTGTTGCGACTGGGTTGGCGAAGGCGGTGCAGGTCACTTTGTAAAAATGGTACACAATGGTATTGAATACGGTGATATGCAGATTATTACCGAAGCATACCAGTTGATGAAAGAATTGCTTGGAATGAACAATACCGAAATGCACGAGGTTTTCAAAAAATGGAACACCGGAATTCTGGATAGTTATCTTATTGAAATTACGCGTGATATCTTAGGTTATAAAGACAAAAACGGCGAGGAAACGGTTGATTTCATTCTGGATACTGCAGGACAAAAAGGTACAGGAAAATGGACGGGTGTTGCAGCCCTTGATTTGGGAATACCGCTCACATTAATCGGAGAATCGGTATTTGCACGTTGTCTTTCTGCCCAGAAAGATTTGCGTGTTCAGGCTTCTAAAGTTTTAAGCGGACCAAAACCAGCTTTCAAAGGCAACAAAAAACAATTTATCGATGACATTGAAAGCGCATTGCTTGGAGCAAAACTAATTTCTTATGCACAGGGTTACAACCTGATGATGGAAGCTGCCAAAGAATTTGGCTGGAACCTGAACTATGGCGGAATCGCGCTGATGTGGCGTGGTGGCTGTATCATCCGTTCGGTATTTTTGGGCGACATCAAAAAAGCTTTCGATAAAAATCCTGATCTGGCAAACCTGTTGCTCGATCCTTTCTTTAAAGATTTGGTAGAGAAGGCACAGGCTGGCTGGAGAAGAGTTTGTGCAACAGCACTCGAAAACGGCGTTCCTGTTCCGGCATTAACTTCGGCGCTTTGCTATTTCGATGGTTTCCGCAGCGAACGTTTACCGGCCAACCTTTTACAGGCGCAGCGCGACTATTTTGGCGCCCACACCTACGAAAGAACCGACAAACCACGCGGACAGTTCTTCCACACCAACTGGACAGGCCGTGGTGGAAATACGGCTTCAACAACTTATGTAGTTTAAGGAGCCCCCTCCCTGCCTCCCCCGTGGGCGAAGGAGTAAGAAGAGCCGCTTTCCTTTTGGAAGGCGGCTCTTTTAATATTCATCTTTTTCAACTTCAGTACATACAGCGCATACGAAAATCATGTTTATCAACACATTCAGTGTACTCTTCAACATAATTTTTTAAGTTTATGCTGTAATCCGATAACTACATAATGGAAATGAATCAACAACAACCAAATGAACCATAAACCCGCGCACAAGTCACAATCACAAAAAACAATTTTTAAACTAACCCGCCCCTGGCGGAAGTGATAAACCAATAAATAATTCAAATTATGGCAATTAAATTTAAAGTGATCGAAAGAGGCAGGCCCGGCGAACCGGAAAGTGTTAAAAAGTTTTATGCCAGCGCGCAAACTTCGGGCGAACTGACGTTGACGAAACTGACCAAAAGTATCGAAATGATGAGCACGGTAAGCGGTGCCGACATTCGTGCGGTATTGTATGCCATGGTCGAAGTGATGAAAATGTCGCTGGCTGACGGGCAGATAGTACGGTTGGGCGAACTGGGAAGCCTGCGCATAAACATTTCAAGCAATGGCGAGGAAACTGCCGAAGATGTTACCTCCCGGTCGGTCAAAAGCTCCCGCATTGTGTTTGTCCCCGGCGCGGATCTGAAAAATCTGCTCCAAAACATGACCTACGAAAAGGTCTCGTAAACAGCATTTTAACACACCTCTAAAAACATCCCGTTGTTTTTAAAAAACGATCGGGATTGTTTTTAAAACGATCGGGACTGTTTTTAAAACGATCGGGACTGTTTTTAATACTGTCCTGATCGTTTTTAATTTGGTAACTACGAAATTTCAAACTCGCAGTGTGGAAATTGGATGGCACTGCGAAAGGGTTAAAAAAAGACCTGGCGACTGTTTTGAATTTCTGCACTTTCAGATCATGCGATGCTGAAAGGGCTAATGCAAAAAACCTGACAGCATCCGAAGGTTCTGTAAAATTGAGCTGATTTCAAACCCTGTTTGCCGCCCTATTTTTATAGTGTGATAACCGGTAACTGTAAACCATACAATACAATGTTGCGTAAATGATGGGAATAACGGCGTGCTTTAAAGGTGTTTTTAAAATTTGATTTAAAAAATGACACACAATGATTACGATAGATAAAACACATCACGGAAAGAAAATAGTGACCAAAAAAGGCGATGTGATTAAAGTGCATTTAGCAGAAAATCAAACTACAGGATATCTGTGGCAAATAAATCTGATTGATGACAAACGCCTGAAATCTAAGGGAATAGAGTACGAAATTTCGGGCGAAGCCGTTGGCGCAGGCGGAATGAAAACCTTTTATCTTGAGGTTATCAAAGAAGGGTTAAGTGAATTGCACTTTGCACTCGTTAAAACCTGGGAAAATGAACCGGTTGATACTTTCAATGTAACGATAGAAAGTTAACGCGAGGACAGTACTAAAAGGGAAAGACAATCTCTTACTTCCCCCCAATGGCATGAGTTTATATCGCGTAGTATAGAATAACTGTAAACCACACGATACAATCGTGCAGCAGCGATGAAATTATATCCGGATATTAAACTTTCTCAAAACCAATCACACAATCCTGTAAATTTCCATGATTTTTTGTAGCATCGAATAGAAATCGATTTTCAGGTCGATAAGTTCGCCGGTATGGATATCCCAAACCCAGCCGTGTAAAGTAACGTTGCGATTTACAATTGCCCGTTGCGCATCTGGAGTTTTTATGATGTTTATGCACTGTTCCTGCACATTAAGCTCAACAAACCGCCGGTATTTCTGTTCTTCATCGGTAATGAGTTCAAGTTCATCGCGGTGAATACGGTACACATCGCGGATAGCACGCAACCAGGGATTC
>DATITY010000335.1:0-6574 GCA_035467235.1 Draconibacterium sp.
AAGGGCAGACAAAACTGTATCAATCGTTGATGAAAAATATGCTGTAGTTTCCGGTTCCGATTTGAAAAATATTGCGGCAGGTAATAAAGTGTTTAATTCAAAAGCCGAAGCCGATGAATATCTGAAAGAAACAGTGAAAAATGATCCGGCGAAGAAGGGTAAAATTTTGCTTTCACCAGCATTTCAGATGGCATAACATGATTTTGTAACAAACAAAGGTTTAATTATGAGTGACTTGGCACATTATTCGTTTATCTCCTGGTTAAAACAGGGAATTGGCTCAAAAATAGCAGAAAAGGAGGCCATGGGGGCTCCTGCGGCAGGCATGGCCAAGGTAAGGGCCGATTTGCAGGTTGGCCTTACCCTGGAGAGTACCAGTGTTGCTGAAGGAGCATTGATAGAGACGGATGTGATTAAAACATTAAAAATGTATGGTCCTCCGGATGTTTTGGCAATATCTAAAGATGCAATTGTTCGATGTGAGCCAAAGCCCCGGGTGAATAATTTCGAATCGAACGGACTACCATACATAGAGTTTTATAAAGAAGATTTCTTGTGGGTTTTTACACCAGCTGTAGCCGATTCCGTTTCCAACGCAGGAAGATTAACTCCATGGCTGGCACTTATATGCCTAAAAGGTGATGAATTTGAATTAAAAAATACTTCTGATGGCAGGGCATACATTACTATACCATCTGAAAAAATTTCGAATGTCTTTCACGATGAAACCCAACACTGGTCCTGGGCTCATGTACATATGAACACCGAGCTGGTGGCGTCAAACCTCAATGATCAGATAAATGAAGTGACAGGTGAACTGGATGATAACCCGGATTCCGGGGTTTGTCGCTTGTTATGTCCGCGTAAACTTATCAAAGAAACTCAGTACACGGCTTTTCTGATACCTGCTTTCGAAACAGGAAGACTGGCCGGTTTAGGTGTAGATTATTCAGGTGTACTCGCGCAAAAAATGTCGTGGGGCTTAAGTGAGAATTATGCCTCCAAAACGCGAGGCGGCGATTATCCGGTTTATCATTTCTGGACATTCAGAACAGGACTGTACGGAGACTTTGAATCGCTTGCCAGGATTTTGAAGCCAATTGTTACAAGTCCCGAGCTGGGCAAAAGGGATATGTTCATTGCTGATGCGGGTTATGGACTCGAAGATAGTGAGCCTGACTCGAAAGTACTTGGACTTGAAGGGGCACTAAAACCACCTGAGTTTGAAAGCGACAAATGGACCAATGGGAGCGGAGATGTTGCATACAGGGAGCATTTGCGAAAATTGCTGAATTTATCGATTGATAATGAAAAAAGACAAACCGATACTGTAATCGCAGATAGTTTAACTGTAAATCCTTTTTATTCAGCCAGCCTCGGTGATGATCCAATTGTAACTCCTCATATTTACGGTCGTTGGCATGCTTTGGTTAAACGCCTGCAGGCCGGGAATAACTTTGCATGGATAAACACGCTAAACCTCGATCCGAGAAACCGGGCAGCTGCGGCATTGGGGACTAAGGTTGTGCAAAAAAATCAGGAAGATTTAATGAAAAGAGCCTGGGAACAGGTTGAAGATATCAATGAAGCCAACGAGAAAATTAAGAAAGCAGCAGTTTCAAAATTAATTAGCCAGGCTGTGTACCACAAACATATTGCTAATGCAAATGAAGATAAAGCGCTTCGATTAACGGCACCCATGCATAAATATGTATTGGATTCAGATGAAACAATTGAGCATAAAATAACTAGGAGTTTTCTTCCGAATGCTTCCAAATCAGGAGCATTCAAAAAAATTACGCGTCCGGGGAAAAAGAGTATCAAAAAGCTTAACGCCCTTGCTGTAGATGAATCGAAGCAGATACACAAATCAGTAGTACAACATTTTAATGAAGGATTAGTAATGTGTGCCGAGGAAAAGAAAGCACCAATATCAGCCATTCTTTTTTCGGACGTAAGCGATGCAATAACGCTGTCTGTTGCAAGTTACAGAGGTAATGATACTGCCATGGCACAACAGGCTTTGTTTGATATTATACTTGCAGAACCTACGTTTACAGGACTCGAAACACCAGCCAAAAAAACAGAATTAAAAGGAAAGGTAGATGCTTATCCTGATTTATCTGCTGCATCTGCTACACTGGCAAAAAATGCGATTGATGGAATTAATTCGTCCACACAGGGAACCGGCGGAGATTCAAATGTTTTAAAAATTGATGAAGCACCTTATAAAGCGATTTTTGGGGATGTGGTTACGGCAAAAACTTACATGAATATAATCATTAGCCGTGATACCGGTGGTGCAGCAGGTCAAATTCAACATGCTACCTTATTGCATGATATTCAGGCTTTTTCTGATGTTTTTACCGATTTTGGAAGTAATTTCCTTGGAGAAAAATTGATTCGTATCCCCAAAAAAGATAAAATCGATGACATTAATAGTTTTTCAGGTAGAATTTCAAGTTCGTTAGTGCCAAAGAACCTAATCACCAAACGAGTTGCAGGTTCAATCACATTGAAGGTGTTTGATTATATAACGAAGTCATTTGTGGTTAAAAACCTGGATAGATTAAAACCCGTAATGGCCTATCCCAGGTTTGATGATCCGATGTTTCGTGAGCTTAAAACACTCTCGCAGGAATATATTCTGCCTAACATTGATAAGGTTCCGGTAAACTCAATTACACTTTTACTTACTAACGATAAATTTATTCAAGCCTATCTGTCCGGATTGAATCATGAAATGTCGAGAGAACTTTTGTGGAGAGAATTTCCAACCGATCAGCGAGGTACTTATTTCAGGCAATTCTGGGATGTAAGCGATAATATTTTTGAAGAAGATCAGGAAAAGAAATACGATATTACAAAAATGCACACCTGGACGAAAGATTTGGGCGAACATTCGCCAAAGTTAATTAATGATCCCGATGGCAGTGCTTATCTTGTTTTACTTATCCGGGGTGAATTGCTTAAAAAATACCCCAATACACAGGTTTATGCCCAAAAGGCAGTTTATAAAGATGTTGCGCAACCTGATGTGCCCAGGACACTGGCCGATTCCTCGGTAGAAGGAAATATTAAAGTACCGGTATTTTTAGCCGAACTTGAACCGGATATTTATCTCTTTGGTTTTGATTTAGATGTTGAAGAAGCCAAAGGAGATAGTTCGGATGCCTCAAAACCCGGCTGGTTTTTTGTTTTGCGGGAAAGACCTGGGCAAATTCGTTTTGGACTCGATGACTGGACACCGGCATATCCCGATGAACCTGACTTCCCCGACAGTGATCCCGATAACTGGAACGATTTGTCATGGGAGCACCTCGTTAATGAAGCTTCTGATTTGGATGCGTACCACATCGATGCCCTTCATACTTTCGCCGGGAATGTCGGTAGTGAAAATTCACCCTTGGCTGTATGGGGCAAAAACTCTGCTGATATGGCCTATATTTTATATCAAAATCCTGTTTTGTTTGCCAGACATGCACAGGAAATGTTGCCTGATTAATCCATTTAAGCCAAGATTACTATGAGTAGCTTACTAGAAAATGCAAACGGATATAATAACTCAGAAATAGTAGCTGTAAGAAACAGTGTCCTTTCAAAAAATGATGACATTCCATTTCTTCTCCTGCCAGTTAAGATTGAAACCCGGTTTATGAAGGTAGACAGATCCATCCTGGATGCTGATACTTTTCCTGACGTGATTGAAGGACTCTTTGAAGTAGAAAACAAACTACGATTTATTCCTGGTGTATTGCCCCCCAGGGAAGTGTTGGGGAAAATCAGAAATCTTCAGGCTTACATTGATAAGATAAATGCAAAAGCTTCTGAAATTAAACGTTTATCAGCCAACGATCTTCAGGCTGTTAACATCAAAATAATTCAGATACAAAAGGCTCAATCAACGCTTTCGAAAAGTTTAAGTCAGCTACATTGGAAGGATGCAAATCTGATGAGCGAATTAAGAGTTCAAAAGAATTTACTGGCTCAAACGGTGCAACAAATAGTCGAGCTTACCAGTGGTCTAAAAATTTCAAGTGAAACAGAATTCTCAGAAACCACAACTTTTTTGAACAGGCTTGAAGGGATTAACGATAGCTTGCATAATGTGGGCAGAAAGGATATTTCTTCATCGGTGAGAAAAGAAAAAAAGGAGACATTCAAATTTTTGGATACACAAATCGAGGGAGTAGGAAAATCGCTTCGTAGCCTGAAAACTGACATGAATGTAAATATGCAGGCGGATGTATCGCAAATTGAAAAACTAAAATCGTTTAAAGTAGAACTTAATATTCTGTATAACAATGCACTAAATAATATTAATACAATAAATTCGGATTATAAGAAAGTTGAATATAGTGCACAAATAGTTCAGATTAAAGAACATATCGATGCCGTTTATGCCGAGATTGACAAGCGGGTAATCCCGAAGATTGAAATGAAAAACAGTCTTAAAATATCCAATGCACGGGATGTAATTGTCCAGGTAAATGACATCCGGTATAAATTGAAGCAACTCAACAGAAGTGCCTTCAAAACATATAATGAAATCAGGAATACCCGCACAAAGCTTTATAAACAATTGCATGCATTAAGAGCCAGTGTGCACAAAATTGTTGAAGGTACAAAAGAGGAATTAAAATCAATATCACGTGCCTGGGACGATGCAGATGTTGAACTTGAGAAGTTTAATCAACGTGTTTATTCTTATAAAGGTAACGACAGAATAAAGTCAGGACAAACACGCACTGTTACGCATATTAATGAGGAATACCGCAAGGATTTGGCAGGCTTGAAAACGGGAGCAAAAAGTTATTTCACCGAACTAAGCAACAAAACGCTTGAAAAGAGTGCAGTAAACTATACCGAGTCGATCTGGAAACTTGATGAGCTTCAGAAAGAGATTAAAAATACCATCCAAAATCCCTCAACCAAGGAATTTAAAACGGCGTTGGAAAAACTTGTAAATTATAAATCAAGCTTTGAAATTGCTGCCCGGGATATTCATATTTTACCCGAAAAATCGTTTCAGCGTTTATCAGAACTATCAAATAAAATTGAAAATAGCATAAATTCGATTAGCTCTTCGTCTGATCGCTTAACCACCTTAAATGGTCCCACAAAATCACTCAGAGAAAGTGCTTCGGGCGCTGCCAGCGCTATAAAAGCTTTGGTTGAAGCACAATTCAATGATGCCATCGATCGAAAGGATCGTTTTTATGACGAAGAAAGAACACCTTTTGTTTTTGCACAGAAAACAATTACCCGTGATGAATTGTGGATTCGGTTTTATCCCGATGATATCGCTATTCATACACATGAAGAACCTTTAACGCCCGAAGAAGTTGAAGCAGGAAAAGCTTACTGGTTTGAGATTTGGGCAGCTAACAATGATTATGATTCTAAGCTTGCTGCATGGCGTGCCATTGCTACAGCTTATGGACCTCAGAGGGCAGCATGGGTCGTAAAAACGATGGAACCGGTTGAAAAGGACCTTCCTTCTTTCCAGGGAAAAATCAAAAATATCTCCAGCGATATAATTCAGATTAATGATCTTCTTGAGCGAATCATTAAAGCCTTTCTGGAAGCAGGAAGGGATGTTGAACGACAATTCGAAGTTGTTACCGAAATCTATCCTTATTTGATTTCAATTGAAAAACATATTAAGGTAATAAAGGCGGATAATGTTAATCTGTTGAAGACTACACAAAATTTACTGTTAAAGGTGCAGTCGTATTTAAATATCATTATCAAGTCGTTGGAAAGAAAACCTGTTGAAGAAAGAAAGGCTTGGGCAGACATTAAAGAAATTGTTCAGAATGCAGTCTATGTATTCAACCGGATAGTGAAATACTTTCTTCAGATTGATAAACTAACTTCTAAAGATATCATTAAAAGGGAGACTACCTTAAAAAAGGTTTTCCCCGATGTGGAGACCAAAGAAGCCAGTTGGACTGAGGCACCTCATTCAAAAGTAATGCCCGACAGGTTTGTTGTGGTAGCCATGGATTCCGCGGGAAATTATAAATATATTGTTCCTGCCAAACCTATTGATAGTAAGCTTATTGTAGGACTTGATCCAAAAACATTTGAAAACGCAGACACATTTAGCTACGATTCGGATGGTAACCTGATAATGGATGAATCAATAAAATGGCTTACTAATTTTGACGAGGCAGAGAGCAAAGGTATGGCTGTACATATTGTTCTCGATGAGGATGATCTGGCCAATGGGTTTAAAAAGATTTTCGTTATAGGTGTTAAGGGATCAGATGCAGCTACCGGAAAGGCATTATTGGAACAGTTAATTGATAACCATCATTATTTGCCAGAGGGAGCTTCGTTTTTACCTGTAAATACTCCAACAAACAATACCGAAGCAGGTGAATCCGGTTATCGAACATTTAAAGAAGATCATGCCACAAGTTTTGAAGTGGAACGCAATAATGAAGAGCCACTTACTGCGTCGGATCCGAATTTTCCGAGTGATTCCGACCGACTCTCCGAGGGATTAGGCATTGATCCGGAAACACTTAAATTCCTTGATTACCAGGGTAGGACTGAAGTGTCTGAG
>DATITY010000336.1:0-2029 GCA_035467235.1 Draconibacterium sp.
CCTAGGCTTATTTCGCAAGCTAACCATTGACTGAAATCAAGCCTGCCTGAGGCAGACAGGCATGACCCGAAGCGAAACACAGAGGTATAATTAAAATGTACCTGCATGCGGTAGGCAGGTGCGAAGATTCCACCTGCCTGACGGCAGTCCATAGCCGTCAGGTTAAGGCATCCATTATGTGAATTAAAGATAGTTTGTTTTTCTTTTTTTCGAGGTAAAGTGTTGCTGGAGCAAGTTGAATAATGTTTTTGATGAGTGCGTTGAATTCTTTGAAGGAGTTGAAGGCATTGAATAATTGATCTGGAATACTTTGAATCAGTGTATAATATTTCCAGATGCTACATAGTCTATTCTGCTGTGTTTTGACCTGTCGTTTGACCCAATTAAATAGGTTTGTGTTGAGTATGATCCAGATTAGTTTTCCGTAGAGCTGACTTTCAAACCGATGGATTTTTGTTGTGTTGAACTCGTCAATAGTTGCCAAAGATTTCCAGGTTTTAAAAATGAGTTCGATTTGCCAACGAAGGGAGTATACTTTCCTTACATCCTGACTTTTAAGCATTTCTGTCGGCACATTGGTAACTACAATATTGAGCTTGGCTCTGGTCTTAAACTTCTCCGTTACTTTATTTCCTGCAGATTTGGCTTGTTTTGAGGTTTTCCGGATTCTTTTTTCATACGTTGCCTGGTCGGCTGGAGCCAAAATGATTCTTACCGGGATACGGTGATCTCTTCCCAAGAAAACCTCTTCCTCCATAAAGTCAAGTTTGTTTTTGGTGAGTTTCTTCAGGTAAATGTCGATGTCAATTGGATCTTGAGCATCTTTTGCTTCATAAATATTGATCTGAGATCCCAGCCGATTGACAAAATAAGCCTCGTTTCGGTGAATCTTGTCCATGTACTTCACAGTACAGTATCCCAGGTCCCTGATAAAAAGATCTTTCTTCTGGATATCGTCTGTAAAATCTGCCGAGTCTGATTGATCATTCTGAGTCCCTGAAGTCAATCTTAAATCCAGACTTTGTCCGCTCAAAAAATCATATTCGTACTGGATGCTGATCATGGAAGAGGAATGATGAAGTGCTCCGCCATATCCCTGATAAATGCCCGAAAATTCATCAGGAAGGGCAAATTTAGTGGAATCCTTGATTCGTATCCGATTGAATCGTGTTTGAAAAGCAGCCTTGTCGCCAGAGAACCCAATCTTCTGAGATAAGACTGCATCAAGACATTTTCTTAGGAATTTAACAGAGGATTCAGTGAAGCGATCATGAAGGGACTGCTTGGTAATCCGGATGCCAAACTTGCGAAAAAGAAAGAATGTCATTTCCAGAAGGCTAAAGTGTTTTCCCCTCTGATAGGAAAACATCAGGCTGAGCAAAAAGCTGAATCCGTCAAGTTTGGACTTTCGGACACTAAAACCAGCTTCGCGAGCGAGATTGTTAACGGTTTGCGTATTGAAAAAAGAGAAGAAATTTTTGTTTAAAATTTGATCTTTTTTAGGTATAAACCATTGATTATCTTTCTTTTACCCCATATAAATCCGTATATTAGGAGAAGAAAAAAGGCGGCCAACCGTGAAATAAACCGCCTTTTTAAACTAAAAAAAACATTATACAAATATGAGCAAAATGAAGAAAGATCCCAATGGGGATCTACGTTTTGTTCACAATCAAACTCAATAACAGTGTTTTAGCTCGCTAAACTGACGGCTATGGACGGCAGTCAGGTGTGGCCATTGAAAAACAAATTATAACCAGATGAAAAGAATTAAATAAAGCCTGGGGTAATGGCATAAGTCAAAAACCAAGAGTACTAAAGTCCTGCCTGCGGAAACCTGGAGCGATCTAAAAATCCCGAATCAACTCTCCTCCTTCGGCCTGAATTTCTGCTGCAAACCCATCAAAAAATTCCTTAGCACCTGGTCTTTGCATTCCCGGTATTGGTGCTGGGAAGGATTGCGGAAAAAGGCACTGAGTTCGTGCTTGCTCAGTCGAAAGCTGCGCAGGGCAAAAATCTCCAGCATATC
>DATITY010000337.1:0-7000 GCA_035467235.1 Draconibacterium sp.
TAAATCAATCGGGCGAAAATGCAGGCCATTATTTTCAATATGCCGATGGCGAACCTTTTTTGTGGATTGGCGATACCTGGTGGAACTGGACCAAAAGAACCATTCACTTTGAAACTTTTCAAAAACTGGTTGACGACAGGGCAGCAAAAGGATTTAACATCGGACAGTTGTTTGTTCCCGGAAATGGCTGGGGACGTGAAAGTTCACTTTTAGACAGAACCTACAACGAACTCGATACCGAACACATGAAAAAAGTGGAGCAAATGATTGCTTATGCCAATTCAAAAGGCATCACGGTTTGGGTTCATGGCTGGTGGAGCCGGCCTGAATTGAACAAAACCATTGGCGAAGAAAAAATGAGGCGATGGTGGCGGTACCTGGTTCACAGGTTGGGTGCTTACAACGTTATCTGGGTGCTGGCAGGCGAATACAACATGCATAATAACGGGGGTTTCGGACTGGATTTCTGGAAAGAGCTTGGTAAAATGGTAAAATCGGAAGACCCTTACAACCGCATCGTCAGTTTACACAATACCCCGCCATTCTGGGATGGTGGCGCTGAAGCCCCGCAATGGTCAACCGGCGAAGTGTTGCACAACGAACCGTGGCTCGGTTACAACCAAAGCCAGACAGGGCACGGGAAATATGCCAACGAAATGATTCCTGTTGTGATTGAAAAAGAGTACAAACGTCAGCCGGCGAAACCAATTGTAATTACCGAGCCCTGGTACGAATTTGTGGAAGGGAACCCAATGGGACAGGATATCCGGCTGGCAGCGTGGGGATCGATACTCTCGGGCGCTGCAGGCCACACTTATGGCGGAGGTCACGTTTGGCTGGGTAGTGTTCCCGAAGCTCCTGCCGGAGCCGGCGGAACCTGGCCGCTGGAAGCGGGAGCCGAACTTTCATCTTTCAATTATGAAGGCGCAGTTTCAATGCAGCATCTGGCATCGTTTTTTAAGAAGTTCAACTGGTGGAAAATGACCCCGCATCCCGAACTGGTTAATGATTCACCCCAACCTTTTTGCCTTGCGATTCCCGGGAAAGAATATATCGTTTACCTGAGATACGGCGGAATGATTAACCTCAGCATTGGTGAAAACGGCGCTGAAAAGGAATTCAGTTATTACTGGTACAATCCGGCAACCGGGGAATCAACAGGTAAAAAACAAATTAAAGGAAATAAAAACCTCCAGTTCACAGCGCCGGGAATGTACCCGGGAACACTGAATTACAGCGATTGGGTGCTTCATATTTATGCTGATTAATTTACAAAATCTTAAATAAATGGAAGAGGAATTAAATTCAGAAGGCAGATGCCTTTATTGCGACGAACTATTATCTCAGTCTGAAATCGGAAGACATCTTGCAAAACATCTCAGCATGATGGAAAAGGAATCAGTGGGAAAAAGTCGCTCAAATTATTGCCATGTTGAAGTTGAAGCCGGCGAGATGTTTCTTCACCTTCTTGTAAAAGGCGATGCCACGATGAAAATTATTGACGGTTTTCTGCGCGATATATGGCTCGAATGCTGCGGCCACCTGAGCGCATTCGGCCATAAAAACTTCAAAATTAAAATGAAAGATTTGGTGGAAAATGTATTTCAGCCAAGGATAAAAATATTTCACGATTACGATTTTGGAACTACCACAAGGGTATTTCTGAATGCAAAAAAGCAATACCAGCTTAATTTGAAGGATAAAATCATCCTGCTTTCAAGAAACGAACCACTGAAAATCATGTGTTCCATTTGTAAAAAGAAACCAGCCATAAATTTATGTTCAGTTTGCTGGTATAATAGTGAGGCATTTTACTGCAAAGCATGTTCTGCAAAACATGCCGAAACTTGCGAAGATTTTACCGAATACGCTGAAATGCCTGTGGTAAACTCTCCGAGGATGGGAGAGTGCGGATATACAGGAGGTAGAATAGATAAAGCAAGGGACGGAGCTTATAAAAAATAGTGTTATGCCAAAATTATTGAAAGATGAACTTTGAATTAAGCAAACCACAAAAGAAAATAGCCCGGCAGATAATAGAGCTTGGCTTGCAGAGGGAATATGAAAATGGTATCACCAAAATTGAGAATGTCATTAATAAATGGAAGTCGGGAAAACTTGACAATCAAAAGGCTTATCTCGAAATGTACAAAAAACTCATTCAGCATGATAAACATATGGGCCGACGGTACGATGACATGACCGGTTCAAAATATTTACTGATTATCATAAGTCAGTTAGCCGATAAGGTGATTTCCATGGATGAAATCAATGAATTTGACGATGAGGTAAAGGAGGTAATTTACAAGTGGCTGGAGATAACGAAAGATTAAAAATTATGTGTAGGATATTTTTATTACAAAAGAAATTAAGATGGATTTTAAAATGCCGGTCAGGCATTGCGGTTGCGATAATACTGCTTCTTGCTACCGGGTTTTTAAAACAAGTTTCAGCTTCTGATATCAGGGAAGTTCTGCCACTTACCAATAAAATTATCATTGTGCATTTCGATGATGGCTCGGTAAATTATCCCAACGCGCTTACTGTTAACAGGCTTGTTACAGCCGATGCCGATAAAACCGCTTCATGGTCGTTTTCTAGCAGCGATGATACTGATTTTCAGACAGCGGCAAATCCAACCAAAGTTGGCCGGAAAACCAAAGGCACAGAGTTTGTAAAAGATGCTCCCTGGGGCGGGAATTCTGCTGACCCGCGTTCAAAACCCTGGGCGTCGGAAAACAGGCTTTACCTGTTTTTCGACAAGGAAATGAAACCGGGCAAAACCTATACTTTAAACACCGGTACGCTGGCTAAAAACGGTTCATTGTGGAGTTTTACGTTCGATGAAAAAAACCTGCGCAGCGAAGCCATTCACGTTAATACTTTGGGGTATGATCCATATTCACCTAAATACGGCTACATCTATCAGTGGATGGGAAATCTCGGAAATCTTGATTTAACGGCATATTCAGGAAAAAAATTCTGGATTTACAAGGAAGGGATCGAACTTCCGGTTAAACAGGGCGCAATTCAAAAACGAAAAACGGCCACCAATGCCGAAACGGGTCAGGCTAACGATACACCCAACAAAAATTTTCTGGGGGCCGAAGTTTACGAATGCGATTTTTCTAATATCAAAACTGAAGGTACATATAAATTAGTGGTTGAAGGAATAGGTTCATCCTATCCTTTTAAAATTGGAACAGATGCAATCTGGGATGCCTATTACAATGTTGCCCGCGCCATGTATCACCAGCGGAGCGGAATCCGGCTGGCGCCGCCATACACTGCACCAGGTTATATCCGTCCGGTAAATCAGAATACAAAAGTCACCAGCGACGATGGCGCCAGTTTCGCGGGAAAACTGCTCTACTCCGATTATCCGTTTATGGACTGGGCCGATGCCGATGGCGGAGGGGCATCGAAAGCCGCAATCAGGGCTGCCGCCGAAGGAAAACCGCTCGATGTGGCTGGCTGGTACCACGATGCCGGCGACTGGGACAGCTACTGGACCCACCAGCGGGTTCCGATGTTGCTGATGGCTACCTGGGAATACGCTCCCGACCGTTTTGGCGACAACGAACTGATTATTCCTGAAAGCGGAAATGGAATCCCTGATTTGGTTGATGAAGCCTCGTGGCTGATTAAATTCAATTACCGGCTGCGAAAGGAATTGAAAGCCAAAGGCTACAGCAACGGCGGTGTTGGCGGTGCCCGCGTTTGTGCCGATGTTTATACTGAGGTTGACGGGAACTCGGAATCAAACCTCCCCTCATGGAAAGAAAAACGCCGCACGGTGGTAACCAAAGCCGACGCATTTATGACTTACATGTATGCCGGCGAAGCAGCACAGTTTGCCTGCATCCTGAAACGATTGGGCAAAGACCCGGAAAATTTTCCGGTTGAAATGCTCGATGCTGTTGATTTTGCCGGTATGAGCAAAGACAATGTGAACTGGATTAAAGAAGCAGAAGAAGCATACGCCTGGGCTTCCGCTCCCGAAAATAAACCTGCAAAAGGAACAAATTACGAGTCACCACTCGAAGTTTATAAAATGTATGCGGCAGCCAATCTTTTTCGCTTGACTGGAAAAGCAGAATACCACAACGCTGCAAAAACCGAACTGGCCAAAATTTCGGGCTCTTCAATTGTTAACGGCGATAAACGTTGGGGTGTTTATTCGTACCTGTTGTCAAGCAATAAAAAAGCGGATAAAAATCTTCAGAATACATTAAAAAACGCAGTGGTAAATACGGCAACTACAAATGGCATCAACACGGCAAACACCCGTGCCTGCCGCTGGGGCGGGGATTTATATTTCCCAATGCTGGTCGGTCAGGGAACTACTCCTGCAGTGGTTGAAGTAATGATTGCAGCCTGTTTAACCGGCGAAAAGAAATATACAGACGTCGTTCATACAACAGCCGATTATTTTCTGGGCACCAACCCATTGCACACCACATGGATAACCGGTGTCGGACCGCGTCCTGCCGAGTGTGGATTTCACCTCGATTCACGGTACAACAACAAATGGGTAACCTATCCCGGCTGGATTCCTTATGGCCCGTGGTCGATGGCTTATGATTACAATCCTTTTACCTGGGTAATCGACGGTATAAGCATGACGGGTGGCGCCGGTTCTTGGGATAAGGACTGGGCCAACTTTACGATGTACCCAACCATGGAAAACTGGCCGGGGCACGAACGCTGGAACAGCAATATACATGCGCCTTTGTCAACCGAAAACACGATACATCAGAACTCTGTTTATGGCGCGGTAACTTATGGGTTTGTCAATAACCGGCACTACACAAACGGTGCTGCTGAAATTAAATTTGGTTCGATTAATCTGAACAAAACCGATATTGAACTGACTTCGATAGGAATGGAAACAGAACTAATGGCAGCAATCGATATTAATAACGCAACCTTTTCAGCATTGAAATGGAGCTCTTCTGACCCGCTGGTTGCAAGCGTTGACGAAAACGGAAGGGTTACGGCAGTGAATGAAGGAACCTGCGTAATAACCTGCTCTGCGCTCGATGGCAGCGTTTCGGCAACCTGCAATGTAACCTGCATTTGGCGCGAAATTGCGGTTGACAGTATCGCTTTCAACCCAGACAAAATATCGCTGTTAAAAGGGCAAACCCAGGTTTTGAATGTAGTATTTTACCCCGAAAATGCTACCTATCAGATGGTTGAATATTCGTTGAGCGTACCCGGAATTGCAACGATTGATGAAAATGGCAAACTCACAACGCTGGCAGCAGGAAATGTAACAGTTACCGCAACATCTGAAAGCGGTAAAAAAAAAGCGATTTGTGAAGTAACAATCAAGGAAGAAACAATTCCGGCGCATAAGGAAGAAGTTTTACTCGATTTTGAAACCATTGAACTCGACTGGAGCGGTGGTTATGGCGCCTATTCGTGGAACACTGACCAGCAGAAGGAAACCGGAAACCCTTCAGTTGACGCAGGAAATGCTTCAGCAAAAGTGTTTCAATGGACACGAGATATTTCGGGCGGAAATACATGGGGAGGTTACGGAATTGTGCTCCCCTTAAAAAATACCGGCGACTGGGAACGAATCAGTTTCCAGGTGTATGTCAACGCTCCCGTCTCTGTTATCCGGCTCGAATTGTATCAGGGCGAAGCGAGTAAAGGAGCTTTTACACTGTCAAACCTGAATGTTCCGGCAAATAAATGGACATCGGTTTCTTTTAACCTTGCCGATTTGGGAATGATAAACAAAACTTTCGATAAACTACAAGTGCAAATTGCCGGCGGCTCAGATTTGGCTTCACTAATCACTTTTTCCGATAATTTTAAATTTGAAAAAGGACCACTGGTTTCAGTGCCAATTATTTCATCTTCAATCCAAAATATTAAAGTTTTCCCAAACCCGGCAACCGGCAATGTGACAATTAGTTTTCAAAATGAAATTCCCTCGCAAAAAGTGAGTATAAACCTCACCGACCTCACCGGAAAAGTGTTTTTAACAAATGAAATAATCGCCGAAAAAAATGTGAACTTAAATACTGGTCACCTGGCAAAAGGAATTTATATTCTGAAAGTAAAAACCGGTTCATCCATTTATTCCGAAAAACTGGTGATTCAGTAATTCATTCAACCTAAACCTGTAAAACATGAAACAAATTGCACTTTCCATTTTTTTTATTTTTCTGATTCTGCAGTCAGGGGCACAAACCCTTGTAACCTATAAAACCCCTGCCGATGCCGAGGCTGCACCTGATTTTGAACTCGAAGTAAACGGGCAGAAGCTCTTTGTTTACAACACCCGGATTGCCGCTTTTGCTTATTTTTCGTTTGAAGGGAAAGTGGATGTAAAAGTTACTTTCAATTCTCCGGTTTATAATTTCGACATCCGCCCGAAAAGTAAAAATATTGAAGCTGAACTGAACCGGAACCAGATTCAATTTTCGCTCGAAAACCCGGCCAACCTGAGCGTTGAAATCAATAAAAACATTAAACGCCCACTGTTCATTTTTGCCAGTCCGCTCGAAACCGATATTCCTGACAAAACCGATAAAAATGTGATTTTCTTTGAAGCCGGAAAAATTCATACACCGGGCGAAGTTCTGATAAAAAGCAACCAAACGGTTTATATTGAAGGCGGCGCCATTGTTCGGGGGCATTTCCTTACCGACAAGGGGAAAAACATTAAAATTCAAGGTCGCGGAATTCTCGACAACAGTCGCTATCTGAAAGGCGAACACCGCCCAATTGAAATCAACCAGTGCGAAAATGTACTGATTGAAGGCATTATTTTAACCGAATGCCGGCACTGGAGCTGCGCTTCAACGGCCTCGGACAAAGTTACCTATAACAACCTTAAAATAGTTTCGGAAAACGATTGGGACGATGGAATTGACATTGTAGGTTCGACCAATGTGCTGGTAAACAACTGCTTTATCCGCACAAAAGACGACTGCATTGCCATTAAATCGGGAGTGAACTATTTCACCAAATTCAACAGCAG
>DATITY010000338.1:0-14108 GCA_035467235.1 Draconibacterium sp.
TGATGCCCCCATTGTATATAGTGCTGAAGATTCGATAGTTGTATCATTCGACGGACAGAAAGTATTCCTTTATAAAAATGCCAAAGTTACTTATCAGGAAATAGAACTGACAGCATATTATATTGAACTTAACCTGGAAACTAAAGAAATTTATGCTGAAGGATTTATGGACAGCACCGAAACAATGGTTGAAAAACCAATTTTCAAGCAAGGTTCTGAGGAATATGAGTCGGAAACAATGCGTTACAATTTCGAAACAGAAAAAGCTTTTATAACAAAAGTAGTTTCCAAACAAGGCGAAGGAATTATTTTGAGCGATCGTACCAAGAAAATAGGGGAAGAAACTTTTATTACAGAAAAGGCAAAATATACCACCTGCGATGCTGATCACCCACATTTTTACATGCATCTAACCAAAGCAAAAGTAATTTCGAATAAGAAAATTATAACTGGACCAGCTTACATGGTTTTGGAAGATTTTCCAATATATTTCCCAATTCTGCCATTTGGGTATTTCCCGAATAATCCAACCTATTCATCGGGAGTACTGGTACCAATGTATGGTGAAGAACAAAACCGTGGATTCTTTTTGCGCGACGGTGGGTATTACTGGGCTGCAGGAGAATATTTCGATTTGGCTGTACGGGGCGAAGTGTATTCGAAAGGTTCGTGGGGAGTGCAAACTCATACCAATTACCGCAAACGATATAAGTTTAACGGGGGTTTCGATTTCAGATACAATGTAAATGTTTATGGCGAATCTGGATTGGATACATATACACGAACACCACAATATGCCGTTACCTGGAATCACAGCCAGGATCCAAAGGCAAATCCAAGCCGCACATTTTCAGCAAGTGTAAATTTGTCGAGCAGCGGATACGATAAACAAAACTCGTACGAAGGACAAACAGGTGGTAATAATTATCTGCAAACACAAAAATCATCGAGCATTTCGTATTCTCAAAAGTTTGAGAATACACCATTTAATATGTCCCTGAACTTTCGGCATTCACAAAACTCCGTTGATACAACAATTAATTTGTCGTTGCCGGAAATGACATTTAGCATGGCAAAAGTTTATCCGTTTCGAAAAAAGAACAGGACAGGACCGGTGAAATTCTATGAAAAATTCGGGATTAACTACACTGGAAATTTGCGTAATTCAATTAGTAACGTAAAAGAATATGAATTTTGGGATAAATCATTTCCCGACGATTGGAAAAACGGGCTAAAACATAACATACCATTTGCTTTCCCGGGATTTAACCTGGCTAAATATATCAATGTGAGTCCGAGCATTGGATATGATGAAAAATGGTATTTCAAAAAATATAACTACACTTATGTCGAAGACGAAGTTTTTTATGATGAGTACGGAAAAGAATCCCATGTTGACAAAGATACGATTAGCGGGCTAAGCCGGGTATATGACTACAGTTACAGTTTAAGTGCATCCACAAATATTTACGGTATGTTTATTCCACGTAATCCAAATTCCAGGATAAAGGGAATCAGACATAAATTAACTCCATCGGGGAGTTTCAGTTATCGTCCCGATTTTGGGGAAGCCCGTTTTGGTTACTGGCAGGAAGTACAAATAGACTCAACAGGTAAAGTGGGGTATTTTGATGTTAACGAAGGTGGCGTTTACGGAGGATCGCCAGGTAGAGGGAAATCCGGCGCAATTAGTCTTTCGTTAAACAATAACCTCGAAATGAAAGTATTGGATACAAAAGACACAACCAGTACCAAAACCGGAGATAAGTATAAAAAAGTGAAAATTATCGATAATTTAAGTCTGACTTCGTCGTATAATTTAATTGCCGATTCAATGAACTTAGCTCCAATTAGTGTCAGGGCGCGTACAACTGTTGCCGGTGTTAGCGTAAACATGGGAACACTTATCGACCCGTACATGCTTAACGAAAATTACCAGCGGATAAATAAATATGTATGGAACGAAAAAACCGGATTTGGCAGAATTGGACGACTTGCAAATGCAAACCTCTCTTTTGGTATGAATTTTAATTCGAAGAAAAAGGAAGATAAAACTGATTCCCGGGATCCGCTTAACGACGAAGAAGAACCTGAGATAGTGCCCGATTTAAATTCGGGTTATGTTGACTTTAATATGCCGTGGACATTTGGATTCGATTATAGTTTTAGTTACACAGGCCCTTCGTCAGGAGCACCTAATGGAAGATTTTCGCAAACACTGGGAATTCGTGGAAATCTGGATTTAACAGATAAATGGAAAATATCGATGAATACCAATTTCGATATTCAGGCAGGTGAATTTACCTATACAACGGTCAATATCAACCGCGACCTGCATTGCTGGCAAATGGCTTTTAACTTTGTTCCGTTTGGTTACATGAAAAGTTATAGTTTTACAATCAATGCAAAAGCGTCGATGCTGAAAGATTTAAGATTACAGAAACGCGAAAGCAATTACGATAATTTCTAACTAAAATAATTTTGAATATGAAACGAATTATAGCAACAGAAAAAGCTCCCAAAGCTGTAGCTGCTTACAGTCAGGCAGTTGAGATGAACGGAACCCTTTTTATTTCAGGACAGGTTCCACTCGATCCAGCCACGGGAAAATTTGTTGAAGGCGGGATAGAAGAACAGACACTCCAGGTAATGATAAACATAGGAGCAATTCTTGAAGCTGCCGGTTACTTATACGCTGACGTTGTCAAATCAACCTGCTTTTTGAGCGACATTGCCAATTTTAAAGCGATGAACGATGTTTACGGACAGTTCTATCCCGAAAACAAACCAGCCCGTTCGGCTTTTGCAGTAAAAGATTTACCGCTTGGCGCTTTAATCGAAATTGAAACTATTGCAATGAAATAAGAGAGGTTGCGGTTTAACCTTATTTCTTTTAGTTTCTTATTTATTTACCTTATTCAGAAAATATAGTAAATAAGGTTTGATGTTTTATAAACTACTGGCTACTAAGGTTTAAGAAAGAAAAATAAGGTTTTTGTGAAACAGAAAAAAGTAGCAAAAAAGGGTTCCGAAATTTCGGAACCCTTTTTTATTTTTAAGTATTTTTTGCTGCCTGGTCTTGATACCTGATACTAATATCTCAATACCAATCCGGAAGCTATTCAGCCACTACTTCAAATTCTATCTCAATAATTACTTCTTTGTGAAGTTTAATTTTAGCAGAATAAGTTCCGATTTCTTTAATATGATCTTCCGGCAACATAATCTGTTTACGGTCGATTTCAAAACCTTTCTTGTTAATTGCTTCTGCCAATTGAATAGTATTTACCGAACCGAAAATTTTACCTAGTGTACTTGTTTTTGCACCGATTGTAATTTTCTTGTTAGCCAGTTTTTCAGCAATTGCAAGAGCTTCATTTTTAAGCTTGGCTTCTTTATGGGCGCGTTGCTTAATGTTTTCGGCCAATACTTTTTTTGCAGTGGAAGTAGCAACAACTGCTTTTTTCTGCGGAATTAAAAAGTTACGGGCAAAGCCATCTTTCACTTTTAGTAAATCGTCTTTGCTTCCCAGACGTTCAACGTCCTGTGTTAATATAATTTCCATTTCTATTCCTCCTGTTATTTCATGTTGTCGGTTACAAATGGCAGCAATGCAATAAGGCGTGCACGTTTAACTGCCTGTCCAACTTTACGCTGGTATTTCAACGAAGTTCCTGTAATACGGCGGGGTAAAATCCTGCCTTGTTCGTTTAAGAATTTTTTCAGAAACTCAGGGTCCTTGTAATCAACGTATTTGATTCCGTTTTTCTTGAAACGGCAATACTTTTTCTTTTTAATCTCAACTGACGGTGGAGTCAGATATCTGATTTCACTTGAACTTTGTGCCATTTTTTAACTCTCCTTTTCAGTTTTTTCTTTTTGAAGTCTTTTTCTCTTGTTACTGTATTCCACTGCGAATTTGTCGAGTTTAACGGTCATAAACCTGATTACTCTTTCGTCGCGGCGGAAGTCAATTTCCAGTTTCGCAATAAATGCAGGATCGGCTTTAAATTCAAATAATTGATAAAAGCCAGTAGATTTCTTTTGGATTGGGTAGGCCAGTTTTTTCATTCCCCAATTCTCTTCGTGGAGCAGCTCACATCCATTGTTTGTGATGATGTCCTTGAATTTCTTTACCGTCTCCTTTACCTGTGGCTCAGATAAAACGGGAGTACATATGAAGACGGTTTCGTACTGATTCAACATAATCGTCTAATTTTTAATTATTAATAATCACTATCCATTTTTTTGGACGCGCAAAAATAGAAATAAATTGTTATTTATCAAACAGATTTATAATGGAATATTCCCGTGTTTTTTGGGCGGGTTCGATTTCCGTTTATTCTGAGTCATATCCAGAGCGCCGATGATTTTTTTACGGGTATCTCTTGGATAGATAATTTCATCAATGTATCCTAATGAGGCAGCTTTGTATGGATTGGCAAATTTTTCGCGGTAATCCTGAACTGCAGCGGCCCTTTCTTCATCGGTAAAAGTATTTTTATGAATGATGTTAATAGCGCCTTCCGGGCCCATTACAGCAATTTCCGATGTTGGGTAGGCAAAATTCACATCGGCGCCAATGTGCTTACTCGACATCACATCGTATGCTCCACCGTAAGCTTTTCGTGTGATAACGGTTATTTTCGGAACTGTAGCCTCGGCAAAAGCATACAACAATTTGGCGCCATGTTTAATAATCCCGCCGAATTCCTGGCTGGTACCAGGTAAAAATCCCGGTACATCGACAAAAGTAACCAGCGGAATATTAAATGCATCGCAGAACCGCACAAAACGGGCAGCTTTCACAGATGAATTGATGTCGAGAACTCCTGCCAGGTGTGCTGGCTGGTTGGCAACAATGCCGACAGGTTTTCCGCCAAAACGGGCAAAACCTACAATAATGTTTTGTGCATATTGTGCCTGCACCTCCAAAAAGTGACTGTTGTCGATTACTTTTTGGATAATATCATGCATATCGTAAGGTTTGTTTGGGTCAGCCGGAACAATTTCCTGCAAACTTTCTTCAACCCGATCAGAAGGATCAATTGTCGTTTTTATTGGTGGATCTTCAAGGTTATTTGAAGGAAGGAAACTTAACAATTCCCGAATCATCATTATTGTCTGGTCCTCGTCTTTTCCATTAAAATGGGCAACGCCACTTTTACTGTTGTGGGTAAACGCCCCGCCCAGTTCTTCTTTAGAAACTTCTTCATGGGTTACAGTTTTAATAACTTCGGGACCGGTTACAAACATGTGGCTTTTTTCGTTCACCATAAAAATAAAGTCGGTGAGGGCAGGGGAGTATACCGCTCCACCCGCGCAAGGGCCTAGAATTGCAGAAATCTGGGGAATAACTCCTGAAGAAATTACATTGTTATAAAATATGTCCGCGTAACCGGCTAAACTTTCAACTCCTTCCTGAATTCGTGCACCGCCCGAATCGTTTAATCCAACCAGCGGAGCTCCCATTTGCAGGGCCAGCTTTTGAATTTTTACTATTTTATCGGCATTGGCGCGGCTGAGTGAACCACCAAAAACGGTGAAGTCTTGTGCGAAAACATAAACAAGCCGTCCTTTCACCTTCCCGTAACCTGAAATTAAACCGTCACCCAAAATTTTATTCAATTCCATTCCGAAATCGTAACTCCGGTGAGTAACTAATTTGTCTATTTCATTAAAGGTTCCGGGGTCGAGTAACTGCAAAACACGTTCTCTTGCCGATTTTTTACCAGCCTTATGTTGTTTTTCAATTCTTTCTTCGCCACCACCCAACTCGGCTTTTTTATTATAGTCATCGAGTCGTTTATATTTGTCTTTTAAATTCATTCGTTATTTCAATTTATTCGAGTTCAATTAAAATCTGATTTCCTTCGATAGTATCGCCATCTTTTACATTTACTTTTTTTATTTTTCCATTCATCGGAATTTTATATTCGCTTTCCATTTTCATTGCAGAAATGGTTACCGCAGTTTCTCCTTCTTTTACATCGTCACCTTCCTTTACAAAAACCTTCACTACTTTACCCGGCATTGGTGACGAGATTTTTTTCTCAGCCGATGCAAAAGCGTTTGTGCCCCGATCAAGGAGATATCTTGCTTCGGCATCAATTATCTCGACTTCAAACTCCTGGTAGAGTGTGTAAGCAGTGTATTTTTTTGGTTGATTCCTGGGAACCAGTTCGATGTTGTATGAATGCCCGCCTTCAAGAATCGAAAATGTTCCATCAGCGGTATGCATTACATCCACTTTCAGAATCTTTCCATCTACTTCAATTTCAAGCAGATTTCCATCCTGACCGCGCAGATCTACCCAGGCAATTCGGTCTCCGACTTTTATTTCAATAGCCATTATTGTTTATTTAAAAATGATTGATGTATGGTATTTTTTTCCAGCGGCTCTGGGGAAGTGCAAAATCCTTGCTAAATTCCTGTTTGCTGCTTATTTTTTGAAGATAATCGATAAAGGCTGCAATGATTACCATGTCGCTGCATTCTTCGCAGTCCGAATTTTCCATTAACTGCTCCTGATTATTTTCGATAAAATGGGTATCATAATTTCCCGCAATGAAATTTGTGTTATTCATTATGCGCTCGAGGTATTTTATTGAAGTTTTAATGCCTGTAATTTTATATTCGTACAAGGCTCTTCTCATGCGATTAATTGATTCATCGCGCGTTTTTCCCCAAACGATGAGTTTTGAAATCATTGGATCGTAGTAAATTGGAATTTCGTAACCTTCATAAACATAACCGTCGGTTCTTACTCCCAATCCAAGCGGTTCCGAAATTTTATATATTTTACCTGCACTTGGCATAAAATTGTTGTCCGGGTCTTCGGCATAAATCCGGCATTCAATCGAATGTCCTCTTTGATACAAATCCTCTTGTTTGTATTCCAGAATATATCCTTCGGCAATTTTAATCTGCTGTTTGACCAAATCAACCCCGGTAACTCTTTCGGTAATAGGATGTTCAACCTGTAAACGGGTATTCATTTCCAGAAAATAGTAATTCAGATTGTTGTCAACCAGAAATTCGATTGTCCCTGCGCCAGTGTAATTAACTGCTTTTGCAGCTTCAACGGCTGATTTCCCCATTCTTTCCCTTAATTCAGGAGTTAACAACGGGGAAGGTGTTTCTTCTATCATTTTCTGATGACGCCTTTGAATTGAACATTCACGTTCGAAAAGGTGAATTACATTACCGTGTTGGTCGGCAAGAATCTGGTATTCGATGTGATGAGGTGATGTAATGTATTTTTCAATGTAAACTGAATCATCGCCAAAAGACGAAAGTGCTTCTGAACGTGCGGCGCGTACTGCTGAAACGATTTCAGATTCATTTTTTACAAGTCGCATTCCTTTACCACCACCACCGGCAGCGGCTTTTATCATTATCGGAAGTTTTATGTCTTTTATTACTTTTAAAACTTCGTTTTCGTCTTTAATACTTTCAGTTGTCCCCGGAACAACTGGTATTCCAGCTCTTGTCATTGCTTCGCGGGCCATTATTTTATCGCCCATTTGTACAATGACTTCAGGTGAAGGCCCAATAAAAATTATTCCTTCCTCATTACAACGTCTGGCAAATGTTGAATTTTCTGATAAAAAGCCATACCCCGGATGTATAGCGTCGGCATTACAGTTTTTCGCTACTTCAATAATTTTTTCAATGTTCAGATAGCTCTCACTCGACGGGGCTTTCCCAATATAATATGCTTCATGTGCATACCGAACATGTAATGAAGTTCTGTCGGCTTCGGAATATACAGCAACTGTTTCAATGTTCATTTCCCTGCAGGTCCGCATAATGCGAATTGCGATTTCGCCCCGGTTGGCAATTAAAATCTTTTTTATTTTAGTCATACAAGTGTATAAGAACAATATGATTTGGAACAAGTTTAAATTTAACTATAAATAACTTTGTTTTTGGCAAAATGTTTATCTAAAATTTCAAAAGTTGAAATTACCTGTACTGGTTGAATGCACAAATTTTAATCTGTTAATATTTACAAAATGCAAAAAGTAGAGGTGTTTTTATAATATGTCGTTTTGAAAAAGAAAAACAAATAGTCAAAAATTTAAAACACTATATGATTAATTTTTTTTTCTTGAGTAAAACGATATTTTTGCTCAGCTGTTTAATTCAACTTATGATTTACAGACTCCTTTTGTTTTTTGTGTTGCATGTAATTGTATTGTCTGCACGGGCACAGAATCTGAATTATACATTATCTGACGATTCGTTGGTGAATAAACACGCCAGTATCAAACGTGTGTATTATGCAACCAGAACTGAACTAAAACCCAAAATCGATGGAATATTAAATGACGAGTGCTGGCAGAAGATCGGAAATTGGGACGGCGGCTTTATACAACAGCAGCCTCATCAGGCTGCGGCTCCCTCGCAGGAAACAGAAATTAAAATTTTATACGACGACAAATACCTCTACTTTGCAATTATTTGTCATGACAACGAACCGGAGAAAATGGACCCAATACTTGGAAGGCGCGATCAACTTAACGGAGATATGGCAGGAATTGCAATCGATTCGTACAATGATAAACAAACGGCATTTGAATTTAATCTCACCGCGGCTGGTCAAAAAGTTGATTTAATGCATTTGGGTGAGTATGGCTGGGATTTTGAATGGAATGCAGTATGGGATGGTAAAACTACGGTTGGCGATTCTGCCTGGTATGCCGAAATGCGGGTTCCATTCACTCAAATCAGGTTTTCGAATATTGAAGAACACGTTTGGGGAATGCATATCTGGCGCTGGATTAACCGTTTTCAGGAAGAATCGCAATGGAAGCTTATTCCTGTTGATGCGCCGGCAATGGTTTATATTTTTGGCGAATTAAGAGGGATTAAAGATATACCGTACAAAAGAAATTTTGAAGTTATGCCTTATGTTAAAGGCAAATATGTAACCGATTCTGAAAGCAATGAAAACTTTGGAGGCGGTGTGGATGGCAAAATCGGAATTACATCGGACTTTACACTCGATTATACAGTTAATCCCGACTTTGGCCAGGTTGAAGCAGATCCTTCTGTTTTGAATTTAACTTCTTATGAAGTTTTTTATGATGAAAAGAGACCATTTTTTCTTGAAGGTAAAAGTATTTTGGAATATAATGCTGACAACGATATGCTCTTTTATTCCCGTAGAATAGGACATGCACCAGGTTACCGGCCCGAAATTGATTCAAGTGAAACTCTTTCTATGCCCGATAACACCTCCATAATTGATGCACTAAAAATAACCGGGAAAAATAAATCGGGACTATCGTTGGGAGTAGTAAACAGCATGACTGCAAAAGAATTTGCTACAATATCTTCAGAAACTGAAAGCAATAAAGTAGCTGTTGAACCTTTTACCAATTATTTTATTGGAAGGTTAAAACAGGATTATAATAAGGGTAGCACAACAATTGGCGGAATTGTGAATTCAACCATTCGAAATATAAAAGATGAAAATCTCGAGTTTCTTGCTGATAATTCCGTTGTGGGAGGTCTGGATTTTGAACACAACTGGCTGAATCGGAAATATTTCATCAACGGAAAAGGTTTTTATTCAAAAATAAATGGGAGTGAAACAGCCATTTCAAAACTGCAGAGATCTTCACAACACCTTTATCAAAGAGAAGATGCCGATCATTTGGAATATAATAGTGAACTCACTTCTTTGCAGGGGTGGGGAGGTGAATTAAGCGGAGGAAAACGCAGCGGAAAGTTTCGACTTACCGGTGATCTCAACTGGCGCTCTCCCGGCGTTGATTTAAATGATGTTGGCTACATGTGGCAGGCAGATTATATTAAGGAACAGGTTCATTTGGTATATAATATAAACAAACCCAGTGGAATTTTGCTAAAATACTATTTAATGGCAGAGCAGAGGCATTACTGGAGCTTTGGCGGCGAAAACCTGAAAGATGAATTTGATTCGCAGGCAAAATTTACCTTTAAAAATTACTGGACCACAACATTGGATTTAGACAGAACTTATAACGAAATTGATACACGGCAATTAAGAGGAGGGCCATCACTGAGAATTGATGCAAATACAAGCGTCGGATTCATATTTCAAACCAATAGCAGCAAAAATGTGGTTTTTGCCACCAAACTGGATTTTACCTGGTTTGATGATAAAATAACCTGGAAAGATGACTACAATGTTAGTTTAAGTTGGCTAATCAATAACAATATTACACTATCGTCTTTAACAGGTTTTTCAATGGAAACCAACAACAGCCAGTATGTTAAACAAATAACAGTGAACGACAAAAAGGAATACGTGGTAGGTAAAATCGACAGACAAACGCTTTTTACAACTTTAAGGGCCGAATATTTTATAACTCCCGAATTGTCGCTGCAGTATTATGGCAGCCCTTACGCTTCTATAGGAAAATACGATGATTACCGTAAAGTTAATCAATCAAAAGCACACGATCTGAACGAAAGATATTCGCCATTGTATGTTGATGGCAGTAATCTGGTAGACGAAAATGGTGAAGTTTTGCTTGACTTTACAACCGAGAATCCCGATTTTGACTTTCAGGAATTCAGATCTAATTTCGTGTTACGCTGGGAATATAAAACAGGGTCAACGTTTTATTTTGTCTGGACAAATACCAGCTCCAATTATGTGGATATATATAATCCTTCCATAACGAATAGTTTTAAAAATATTGCCAACTCCAAAGCACAAAATGCTTTCATGATTAAATTTAGTTACTGGTTTTCATTATAACCGAAAACCCTATCTTTGGCGCCGTGAAACTGGCAGATTACATACCTTTTTATAAGAGAAACCTTCATTTGGCGTTGCCCGTTGTGATATCGCAAATAGGGCAGGTGAGTGTTTCATTGGTCGACAATATGATGGTTGGGCATGTGGGCACACCGGAACTGGCTGCTTCATCATTTGCGAACAGTGTTTTTATGATTGGGATGTTTTTCGGAATGGGCATCACCTTTGGCATAACACCATTAATCGGAAATTCATTCAGTAAAGGAAACCAGAAAGAGGTTGTGGTTTGGCTGAAGAATGGAATTTTCACCCATCTCGCCGCAGCATTTGGTTTAAGTTTAATCATGTTTGGAGTTTATTTTTTACTGCCATATATGGGGCAACCTGTTGACGTAATCAAACTTGCCAAACCATACTTTTTACTGCTTTGTTTATCCTATATTCCTTTCATGCTGTACTTTTCTTTTAAACAGTTTTTTGAAGGGATAGGAAATACAAAAATCGCGATGCACATTACAATTACAGCAAACATTATCAATGTTATTTTTAATTTTTTGTTGATTTACGGCAAATTTGGCTTTCCTGAAATGGGCCTAAACGGGGCTGGAGCAGGAACTTTAATTTCCAGAATTGCTATGCCAATCCTGTTTTTTGTGTACATCATTAAAACACCTGTATTTAAAAAATACTTTGTTCTGGCTCATCAGCAAACTTTCAGCAAAGAGAAAATAGTCTCATTATTAAAAATAGGGGTTCCGATAGCTTTTCAGATTATTGTTGAAGTGATTGCTTTTAGCATCGGTGCAATTATGATGGGATGGCTTGGAGAAGTTCCATTGGCCGCACACCAGGTTGCCATTGGATTGGCATCGTTTACATATATGATTTCTTTGGGCATTTCACAAGCCAATACAATAAGGGTAAGTCATCAGATGGGAGTTAAAGATTACAAGGCGTTAAAAATGGCTGCTTTTGCTTCAACTCACCTTGTACTTGTCTTTATGTCATCGATGGGTATTGTATTTATTTTTGCCCGAAACTATCTTCCATTCATGTTTACTGTCGATCCCGAAGTTGTTAAAATAGCCTCCGGATTGTTAATTATTGCGGCTATTTTCCAGATATTCGATGGATTGCAGGTAGTTATGCTAAGTACTTTAAGAGGAATGTCAGATGTTAAGTTACCCATGTTTATTGCTTTTTTTGCTTACATGGTTTTAGGAATCCCGACTAGTTACCTGCTTTCTTTTAAATTGATGATGGGACCGCAGGGAATTTGGTATGGGTACCTCGTCGGTCTGGGAATTGCCGGAATTCTTTTCTATTTGCGCTTTCAGCATAACCTTAAAAAAAGAGCATAAAAAAAGGGTTATCTTTTAATTTGATAACCCGATTGTTCATAGTTTAGTTTAGTTAGACAGAAAACCTTGGTCTAATAGAGAAAAGGTATTTACGTATAAAACATTAAGTCTTTATTAATTTTTGACTGACGAATATAGTATAAAATATAATGATTTGTTAACTGATGGTAAAAAAATATTAATGTTTGTTAAAAACTCATTTTTTCTGTTAATTAAGTGTTTGATTTTAAGAAGCTAAAAATTCAGAATATGTTAAAGAATATTTTTCTTTTATTTCTGAATTATTTTTTGTACCGAAAAGACTGAAACAATATTAATTTCATTGAGATGTTTTCATTTTATAATCATGACACAACAGGATTAATAATGAAAATAGCATTTATAACTTTACCGATTGTTGTTTGTTGTTTAATTAAAACGCAGTAATTTTCAATTTTATGAAGCAGGTTGTATTAACAGGAATTCGGGAAATGGCGGTTACTCAAATAGCTGTTCCTGAAATTATTCATCCAAATGAAGTAAAAATAAAAATGTCAGTTGTTGGAGTTTGCGGCTCCGATATTCATTATTATTCCGAAGGAAAAATAGGCACGCAAGTGGTTCAGTACCCTTTTCCGGTAGGGCACGAGTGTTCGGGAATTATTGAAGAAACTGGCAGTGATGTGGTAAATGTAAAAGTTGGCGATTTAGTAGTTGTTGATCCTTCAGTTCATTGCGGCCGTTGTGACCAATGTCTTGCCGGCAGACCACACACCTGCCGGAATAACAGGTTTCTGGGTTGTCCCGGTCAATTGGATGGCTGTTTGGCTGAGTATATTGTAATGCCCGATTTTACCTGTTTCCCAGTTACCGGGAAATTGAATCCGGTTCAGGCGGCTTTAATCGAACCTTTAACAATTGGAGTTTATACTGTAAAGCTTGCACAAATTCAAAACAGGCAAACCACAGTTGGTATTTTCGGGGCAGGACCCATTGGATTAAGCGTTTTATTTAAATTGCTGGCAGATGGTATTGTTGATATTACGATGATTGAACCGCTTGAATACCGCTTGAAAAAAGCACAGGAAATTGGTGCAAAATACCAGGTGAATCCTGAATACGAAAATGTTGAAGACGTTGTAAAAAGCCAGCACGAACTTTTGCTCGATGTTGTTTTCGAAGCCAGTGGCGAACAGGATGCAGTTACCAACGCTGTAAAAATTCTGAAACCCGGTGGAAAGCTGGTTTTGGTTGGCATTCCGCCATCGGCACAATATACCTTCAACATGGATCTCATGCGCCGGAAAGAACTAACGGTTATCAATGTACGCCGTCAGAATCATTGTGTTGAAGAAGCCATTGAACTTGTGGTTTCGGGTAAAATTGATATTGAAAAAATGGTGACACATCATTTCTCCCTCGACGAAACACCGGTTGCCTTCGATATTATAGAAGGGTATAAAGATGGGGCGATTAAGGCGATGATTGAGGTTGGTAATTAAAAATTAGAAATTAAAAACTACTACTATGGATATTCAACAGATTTTTGCCAATAACCGGAAATGGATCGAAACGAAACTCAGCGCCGATGGCGAATACTTTAAGAAATTAGCTGAAGGGCAGAATCCGAAGATACTATACATTGGCTGTTCCGACAGCCGGGTAACTGCTGAAGAACTTATGGGAGTGCAGCCGGGTGAAGTTTTTGTACATCGTAACATCGCCAACATGGTTCCGGCTAACGACCTTAATTCGCTCTCGGTAGTGAGTTTCGCGGTTACGCATCTGAAGGTCGATCACATTGTGGTGTGCGGTCATTATAATTGCGGAGGGATAAAATCGGCCATGATACAGCAGGATTTTGGCATCCTGAATCCCTGGTTGCGTGCTATCCGCGATGTGTACCGTATTCACCGCGATGAACTTGAACTCATTACCGATGAAGAACAGAAATACCGGCGGTTTGTTGAGCTTAATGTGCAGGAACAGTGCATAAACATCATAAAAACTCC
>DATITY010000339.1:0-6076 GCA_035467235.1 Draconibacterium sp.
ACCGGTTCCTTTGTCTTGGTGCATCCCAAAAAAGTCAGGGCAAAGACGAAAATAATCAGATAATTTTTTGACATTTAATGCAGATTTTATGGTTATTTCTGAATTTCTTTAAAAAGTGTGGCTAATTGCTTCTGACGAATATCCGAACTTGCAGCATACTTCTTCATTCTCTTTTCAAATCCTTTGTACATGGTCAAGGCTGCCTGTGCATAAAACCGGTTAATTCCCTGTTTTCGTTCGGGAGTGATTGCGCGGAAATAACCCGGTCCCGGGTCCAGTTCTATGCGGGTTTGGCAAATTTTGAATGAATTTATGGCTTCATTGAGGAAAGCCAAATCATATTCGCTGCCGGGAATATTTTTTAGTTCTTTTTGCATAGCCAGAAGAACTGAAAATGGTTTTGCGAGCGTATCGGGCATCGCTGAAGATGATGGGTAAAAGGCATTCATCACAGGATATTCAGGATAAACCGATGTTGGTTTTTCGTATGGCCAGCCACCGTCTGTGGTAATTTCGATGTGTGATTCGTTGGATAATTCTTCATAAACAAGTTCCAGTTCTTCAGTTGAAGTAACCTTCATTTCTTTCCCGTTTATTTTCACTGAACTGACTTTCGGGCCACCATTGTTACACGAAAGAAAAAGTTTCTTTTCACCAAAACGAACCGGCTCATTTTGCGTGTATTGCGCAATTGAAGCCGGAATTCTTGGACGAAGAATCAGCCTGTCTGAACGGTAATCGTAATCGAACAATCCGCGGATAGTAGCAGCCGGAATGGCAAAATTATCGACCATCACCGCCACGCCTCCAACCCTGAATTTGCCTTTATCCGACCACGGATTGCTGGTATTTTCTCCCTGTTGCGACCACGGTGCATCCATCCTGAAATCCTTGGCCCACTTCATGGCGCGGTTTGCTGAGCGACGAATATCTTCAAATTTTCCCAGACGGTAATACATCAGAATTGCCCGTCCCTCAACGGTTCCCCAGACGCCGCCGTTCACCCAGTCGCCAAAAGTCCAGAAACCTTCCAATCCTTTTCCTTCACTTCTTCCCCAGGCACGGTACGTATCATCCAATCCGGGAGCATTCGTCAGTAAAAAATCGAAAGGACGGATAGCAGGAAAAGCAGCAAACTGGTTGTATATTTTTTCTGAAGTTTGCTGACCGGTTACTCTTAATGCAACGGCATCGGCATTCACTGTGCCTTCCAGATAGCCAAACTGTTTCTGTCCCAAAACACCGTGTTTTGTACCGTTGGGTTCCACCGATTTCACAAAATATCCAGCTTCGGTTTGTAATTGTTTCAGTGAATTCCGGGTAATCCTTTGGCGGTTTTCAAAAAGGGCATGTTTTTCCCTGTCGCCGTTGAGTTTATACAATTCAATCATCCGGTCGAGTGCTGCCAGGTAGGTAATTGAAACACCGGTCAGAAATCCTTTGCCAAAAGTACCGTCGGGCATTTTTACCCCGCCATAACTTGGTGCCAGCAGGTTACAGGCCGGCCCCACCAGAAACAAATCTGTTTTCGGGTCGCGGGCACGCTCGATGAAATTGCAGGCACGCTCCATTTTGGGCAGATAATGTTCCAGCGCTTTTTTGTCGCGATTTACGAGCAGAATTTCTGATTGCATTACCAGGCAGGCTGCCGTGGCTTCGTAAAACCAGTCGTGCATTTTTACATCACCATCACCCTGTTTGTAAATGATTTTCCCGGGAGCAGCCGTGTCGCCCAAGCCACCGTCGGGAGCCACCAGTTCCGAAAGCTGATTGGGAGTGCCGTCGCCCCAGCCTCCTTTTCGAACACCATCACCCTGATTGTCCCAGAACAAATCCCACGAACGCTGTAAAATTGAAAACCACGGTTCCTGTAAAAACGGTGTGGCTGCATACGAAAACCCGTAGCTATTCTGAATCCACCAGGCACCCCAGCCGGCACCTTCGGTAAAAGTGTCCCAGTCGGGATTATAAATCATGGTGAGGTTGGGAACCACGGGGTTGGGATGAAAAAAGGCAAACGATTCGTCAATCAGCTGCAGGTATTCAATATCACCGGTACCGGAGCAGAATTTGCCGTTGTATTTCGCCGGGTTCTCATCTTTTATTACTGAAAAAGAACACATTAACAGAATTCCGGCAAATAAAAACATCATCCTTTTCTTCATGTGTGATTTTTTAAAATGGTTCGTAAAACAATTCCTTATCCTGAATCTCATGCTTTGCTAATCCCGGGCCCGACCAGCTGACCAGCAACGATTTTCCACCGCCGCATTGCATGTATTTCACCATAACCGGATGATAACCGGCTTTCAGGGCGATGCTTCCGGGCTCTTCCACCGCACCGTGATTGGCGTCGTTTTCAATCAGTTCTTTTCCATCGATGCACAACCGGCTACCATCGTTCGATTTGATGTAAAAGGTGTAAATACCGTCTTTCGGGACTTTTATATAACCTGAATAGCGGAACCCAAAATAGTTTTCGCGTTTCTTTTTGTCGATCGTGAAATTGGTGGTTATTTCTGAAGAAACCGGCTCAATCAAATCAAGGTCGGTAACATTGACAAAGAATCTCTCAAAATAATCGTATTTCAGACCAGGTTTGGCCGAAGTCAGCGAAACAGCTTCTTTCGGCACAGCCCTTTCAAATTTCCAGGTAAAAACCTGACTGGCTTTCCGGTCGGGTGCAAAAGCTTTCATTTTCAACACTGTTGATGCTGAGATTTCAATTGGCTTTTTGTAAATGGCTGAATTTTCAGTTGGCTCAGTTCCATCGAGCGTATATCGAATGGTTGAATTTGTTGTTTCGCAGGCCAGCTCTACGTTTGTGGATTTTTCGAAAAGCAAATCACCCGTTTTTACAAACGGTGGCTGCACCACTGGTTCGCCATTTTCTGAATATGGACGGTCGGTTTTGGCAGTTCCCCAGTATTTATTGGGAGTGGCTCCCATCTCGAAAACCAGTTCACCACCGTTCATAATGTCTTCGTGTTTCAGAAAAGATTTGGTGTAATCCTTCCCGTTTAGTTTTGCCGACTGGATATAAATATTCTCAGCCGAAACCTGGTTGGCTTTGATGATAAATTTCTTCCCTTTTTCAAGATGAATCGTGGCTTTCGGAAATAACGGAGAACCAATAGCATAAATGGTTTGTCCGGGCGCCACGGGGTAAAATCCCATCGAACTAAGAATGTACCACGCAGAAATCTGGCCGCAGTCATCGTTTCCGGCAAGGCCGTCGGTTTCGGTGGTGTACAATTCATTCAGAATCCGGTTCACCAGTTTTTGTGTTTTCCAGGCCTGCCCCACGTAATTGTACAAATACGGCAATTGCTGACCCGGTTCGTTGCCATGCCAGTACTGACCAATTGAACCGCGCTCACCACGCTTGGTTTCCTTTGTAAATAACGTGTCAAGCCACGCGCCAAAAGCCTCGTCGCTGCCAAATCTGGCGGCCAGTCCGTCCACATCGTGCGGAACATACATGTACTGGTAAGCATTTCCTTCGGAATAGGCCGAATTGACAGTCGGGTCGAACGGTGATAGCCACTCGCGGCTGTAACTTTTCCCACGCACAAATCCCACCGCTGGGTCGAAAACATTTTCCCAGTAATGCGCCCGCTGATGGTAAGCGTCATAATCTGCTTTTTTACCTATTTCTTTGGCAACCTGAGCAATACACCAGTCGTCATAACAATATTCCAGCGTTTTCGACACCGATTCGCCTTGTCTGTCGCAGGGAAGAAAACCGATTTGTTTGTAATATTTCAGTCCCAGTTTATCCAATTCGGCGCTGTGTTTCATGGCAGTAAAAGCTTTTTCAACATCGTAGCCACGGATTCCTTTCATGTAGGCATCGGCAATTACAGGGATGGAATGGTAACCCAGCATGTCGTCGGTGTAGTTTCCGGCCAGTGGCCACATGGGCAGCCGACCGCCATCGTCGTACATTTGCAGCAGTGAGTTCACAAAATCTGTCGTACGTTTCTGGTCGGTGATAGTAAAAAACGGGTGAAGTGCCCGGTAGGTATCCCACAACGAAAACACGGTGTAATGCGTTGTTTCGGATTGATGAACCTGATGGTCAACACCACGGTACTGCCCGTCAACATCAGAAAATGTACACGGACTCAAATGCGCGTGGTACATGGCTGTGTAGAAATTCTTTTGCTGCTCCGGCGTACCACCTTCAATCTCCACTTTTGCCAGTTCTTTTACCCAGGCAGCTTCGGCAGCTTTTTTCACACCCTCAAAATCCCAGTCCGAAATTTCAGCATCCAGATTTTTGCGAGCACCCTCCACACTCACCGCCGAAATCCCCACTTTCACCAGAATTGCCTCTCCGGCTTTGGTCTGAAAATTCAGCACCGCTTTGATGTTTTTCCCTTCTGCTTCGTTTAAATCATTATGAATGGAATCATTCACAGCTATTTCAAGCGAAGTGAAAGGTTGTGAGAATTTCGCTACAAAATAAACGTACTGGTCCCACGCCCAGCCATGCGAGCGACGCAATCCTTCGATTTCAGTATCACTGATTTTTTTGATGTTCAGCGCTTCGGCACCAAACGGATAAGCCAAATCAATCAGGATTTTTGCGCTGTCGCTTTCAGGAAAAGTGTATTTGTGAAATCCGGCACGCAAGGTGGTTGTCATTTCAGCCTGAATTTGAAAATCTCTCAGCAAAACTGAATAATAACCCGGCGATGCATTTTCGTGTTGATGGTCAAAAGACGAACCGTAGCCGTTTTTCCCCGGTTCTTTTGGTATAAAATATGTTTCCCCGGTAAAAGGCATAAACAAAATATCGCGGTATTCGGGCTCACCAACGCCGTTCAAATGGGTGTGTGTAAAACCCTGAATGATGCTGTCTACCGAAACATATCCACCGCAAGAGTTCAGCCGCGTGTCGGGTCCGAGTTGTACACCACCAAAAGGCATGCTGGATGCGGGCCAGGTATTACCATCAGCGCCGGTGCCGATGAACGGGTCAACGAGTTGCAAATAATTTAAATCATTATTTTGCCTGCACCCGGCCAGTAAAACAGGGAAAAGCAAAAGAGAAACAATGAATTTTGAAAGGTTCATATTTTGTATCTTATATAAAGCTAATGTAATTAATATTCAACCCTTTCAGGGTTTTTTCAGGAAAAAGTCCGAAGAACTTTAATCTGAATAACCACCGGTATAACCGGTGGCAAACGAACAGGTACAACCTGGAACCCCGAAGCGGGTTCAACATCTCATTTTTTATTGTTACCTGATGGGACAATTCCACATCAATGAAAAAGAACTTCTGCCGGAACCTGCTGTTTTTCAACTCCCGGGCCTTCCCATTCAAGCACCAGACTTTTGGCCAGGCCATTCTGGCAATAATCCAAATGTATCGGGTGCCATCCTTTTTTCAATCCGATTTTCGAATCGAGTGTCTGAGCACGGTGACCACCATCATTGTCGATTATCAGTTTTCCGTTGATGTACAAAATAGCGCCGTCATTGGCTTCTAGCCAGAAAGTATAAACTCCTGTTTCGGGTACTTTTATATACCCATCGAAGTTATATCCAAATTCGCGCTGGTCTTTGATGGCATCCACATTGAAAGTGCTTAAAACGCCTGTCTCCAGAACCGGAGCTTCTTTCTGGTCGCGGGCACTTTTTACACCTCTCCCCTCGCGGTAAAGGTATTTTACACCAGGTTGCAAACTAGCAACCGCAACAGCTTCCAGCATGGAAATCTGTTTGAACTCAACAGTTAAAATATGGCTCGGAGCAATTCCCTCCACAAAACTTCTCACTTTCAGAACCACTGGATTCGTGATAGTGATTGAGTCGGTGAAAAGTGCAGATTTTTCGGTTGGTTCAGATCCATCGAGCGTGTAATGGATTTTTGCCCCGGCTTCAGGTTCCGGGATTTTTACCGTCCGGCTCTCCAAAAACAAAATATCTGAAAACTCTGGCACTGGCGCTTTGGCATATTTGAACTTTTTCTCAGGAGAATAAGGCCGGTCTTCTTTTTTGATGCCCCATTCTTTATTTGGTTTGTTTCCTATTTCAAAAACCAGCTTTCCGCCGTTCATGATAT
>DATITY010000340.1:0-5000 GCA_035467235.1 Draconibacterium sp.
CGGCTGGTACGGCGGCGCCAACGAAAACCGCAAAATCGACCGCACAACCTACTACGACTGGAAAAATACCTACAAACTGGTGCGCGAATTGCAGCCCAATATTGTCATCTGGAACGATGGTGGCGACCGTGCCGATTTGCGTTGGGTGGGAACCGAAGGTGGCTGGGTTGGCGAAACCAACTGGAGTTTACTGAATGCCACCGGCGACGTGCCTTTCGAAATGCTGCATTATGGCGTTGAAAACGGAGACTCATGGGTTCCTGCAGAGGTAAACACTTCCATTCGTCCTGAATGGTTTTACCACCCGTCGGAAGACACCAAAGTGAAAACCCTGCCTCAACTGATGGATACCTGGTACAATTCTGTGGGGAGAAACGGGACTTTCCTTCTTAATTTCCCGATAATGCCAAATGGTTTGATTCATCCGAACGACGAAAAAGCTGCGCTTGATTTGGCTGCCGCCGTAAAAGAAGCTTTTGCCGCAAACCTGGTGAAAAATGCAAAGGCGGAAGCCTCAGATACCCGCGGAAATAGCAGGAAATTCGGGGCAACCAATGCAATCGACGAAAAAAATGATACCTACTGGACAACCGACGATGAAGTGAAAACAGCGACATTGACCATCGATTTTGGTGAACCAACCACTTTCAACCGTTTCCTGACGCAGGAATATATCCGGTTGGGACAGCGGGTGAAAGCTTTTACACTTGAAGCGCAGATTGACGGAAACTGGAAAGAAATTGCAAAAGCCACAACCATTGGGTACAAACGCATTTTACGCTTCCCAACGGTTACAGCCACACAATTGCGTTTCCGCATTACCGATTCAAAGGCTTGTCCGCTGATTTCGAATATCGGGGTTTATAATGCACCGCAGATTCTCACCCAACCAACCATCATCCGGAATCAGGCAGGAGAAATCAGCATTATTCCGGCTGACGCGGAATCGGAAATTTATTACACGCTCGACGGTACTGAAGCAACCAAAACTTCGACGAAATATAACGGACCAATTCAAATCGAAGGAAAAGTTAAGGTGAGCGCTGTTTCGGTTGAACCATCGTCGGGGAAAAGCAGTCCGGTAACGACTGAGGAATTCGGACTTCCACGGAAAGACTGGAAAATTTTAGGGATTGAAGATGAAAGGGCCTATCGAATTCTGGATGGAAACCTTTCAACAGCCTGGCGACACGGCGATGTAACAAAACTTCCGGTTGACCTGGTGATTGATTTGGGTGAAACATTAACGCTGAGTGGGTTTAAATACTATCCCGAACAGAATTCATGGCAACCCGCCATTATTACGAATTACGGATTTTACACTTCCACAGATGGTAAAAACTGGAAAAAGGTCAGCGAAGGCGAATTTTCCAATATCAAAAACAATCCTTTATGGCAAACAAAGCAATTTGAGTCGGTGGCTGCGCGCTACATCAAATTTCAGGCTTTGAAAAACACCGAAAACAACACCAGGATTGGGTATGCTGAAATTGATGTGATAACGGATTGAGATATAAAATAAAGCGGGATGCGGAAGATGAATTAATTGAAAGTAAAATAGTTATGAAAAGAAAGGTATTTGTTAATTATTGGTTTTTACTCATCATTTTTTGTTTTTCCCTCAATTCTATTCAGGCGCAAAATATTCAGATTACAATAAACGCTGGCGAAAATAAACGGGCTGTTTCGCCAAACATTTACGGTAGAAATGAAAGCTTTGACAAATCTGACCAATTTTACAAAGATGCCGGCTTGCGTTTTGCGCGGGTTGGCGGAGGTAATAACATGTCAGCTTATAACTGGCGTTTAAAACTTACTGTTCATCCCGACTGGTTCAATAATGTTTATGGTACTGATTGGGATGGTTATGCAAAAAAAATTAATGACAAGTTTCCCAACATGCAGGGCATGTTTGCCTTTCAGTTACTGGGCAGAGCGGCTTCCACCGGCCAAAACAACTTTCCTGACTGGTCTTACATGCAGGCTCACCCGGGATGGAGTGGCAATAATCAAAATTTAGCTGGTGGAGGAACACCCAATCCAGCCGGAGGAAGTAAGGCCCTGGTTGAAGGAGACATTAATTTGTTCAGTAAGCCATGGCCAGCCGACTCTTCGGTAGCAATTCTTGGTCATTGGTTTGGAGCCAATGGTAAAGGTTTTAACAAGACCCAATTACAATACTGGAGTATGGACAATGAGTGTGATGTATGGAATGGCACGCATGATTGGGCTATGCCAACGTTAATATCAGCTTCTACATTTATGGACCGCTTCATTGAGTTAGCGAAGAAAGCAAAAGCCATAGAACCCGATATTAAAATTTGCGGTCCTGTTACAACCTCCGAATGGCAATGGTATGTATGGGGAGAAGAGCGAATCAGGATTAATGGAACTTATTATTCCTGGTTCGAATATTTCATTAAGCGTTGCGCCGATGAGGAAAAGGAATCGGGTATCAGGGTGCTTGATGTTTTTGACATTCATCATTACCCTTATGCGCCAACTGATAATGACGCTCTCCAAAACCATCGGATTTTTTACGATAAAAGCTATGTTTATCCCGGAGCAAATGGTATTAAAACCATCAATGGGGGATGGGATAATTCGCAAACAAAAGAATACATTTTCCAACGCATCAACGATTGGCTTACAAAATACTTTGGCGCAAATCACGGAATTACACTCGGGCTCAGTGAATGGAGTCCGGGACCTGACAAACCTAATCTTGCTTCGGTTATTTATGCCACCCACCTGGGTACGTTTGCCAACAACGGCGTTGAATATTTCACACCATGGAACTGGTTTACAGGTATGTGGGAAACACTGCATTTATTCAGCCGGAATGCAAAAAAGTACAGTGTATCAAGTACTTCATCGCTCGAAAACACTGTTTCGGCATACACAACTGTAACCGAAACTGCTGATTCGATGACGGTGATTCTGGTGAACCGTGATATGAATTTATCGCACGATGTTACAGTCAATCTGGCTAATTTTCAGGCTTCCGATGGAAGTTATAAAACGTTGCAACTGGCGTCGTTACCGGCAGGCGAAACCTTTAAATCGCACACAAGCAATGCCTTAAAAGAAAATTCGGTAACCGTAAGCAACAATTCATTTTCCATGATTTTGCCAGCTCTTTCAACTACTTCAGTGTTGCTGAAGTCGACGGTTACTGCTGCAAATGATTTGAAACATCCGGCAGGTGAAATAAAAATTTATCCGAATCCGGCAAAAGATGTGGTTCAGATTGACTTGTTTCACCAATTGGAAAGCCCTGTTGATGTAGCTGTTTACGACCTCGCAGGCAGAAAAATCAAAAACTATAACATCGCTGCTTCGGGTCAGGAAACTTTGACGTTTGATGTTCACGATATTATTTCGGGAGTATATATTTTGACTGTCAGCAACAAGCAATTTAACATCACCAAACGATTTAACATTGCCCGATAAATTTTGAAAAACCACACTAAATCAATTAAATAAAAATGAAAAAAACTTACTACCTTTTTTTTAGCATGATTTTGGCCCTTGGATTTGTAAGGGCTGAAGAGAAAAAAATAGCCGGTCCAGATGGCAAACTGGTTGTTACTGTTTTTGTTGAAAATGGTTCGCCGTTTTACAGTGTCAGCCTCGACAACAAATTGTTCCTCGAAAAATCGCCGTTGGGAATTAACACCATTATCGGCGATTTCAGCAGCGAATTAACACTGAATGATACGGTGACAATCAAAAAAATTACGGATAGTTATGCGTTGCCCAATATCAAAAAAAGTCGGGTTGATTACGAAGCCAGCGAAGGCATTTTTACTTTTTCGAAAGCCGGTAAAAAGGTTATCGATGTGGTTTTCAGGATTAGTAACAACGATGTTGCTTATAAATACAAGGTGTATCAGCAGCGAAATCCGCGCTCGTGTGTGGTAAAAAATGAAACTTCCGGTTTTGTTTTTCCTGAAGGAACCACCACTTTTCTGACAGCGCAAAGCAAGGCGATGGTTGGTTTTGCCCGTACCATGCCGAGTTACGAAATTCCATATAAAGTGGATGCGCCAATGGGCGAAAACGGTCAGGGAAACGGTTATACTTTTCCGTGTTTGTTTAAAGTAAATGAAGCCGGGTGGGTGCTGATTTCGGAAACAGGTGTTGACAGCCGTTATTGTGGCAGCCGTCTGATTGGAAATACCGGTGGTTTATATACAATCGGTTTTCCGATGGACGACGAAAACAATGGCAACGGAACTTCGTCACCAGGTATTCCGATTCCGGGCGAAACACCCTGGAGAACCATCACCGTGGGCGAAACACTTGCTCCCATCATGGAAACCACTGTGGCTTTCGATTTGGTTGAACCACGATACGAAACAACGCAGAAGTTTCAATACGGAAAAGGTACATGGAGCTGGATTATGAAAATGGATGGCGCCACAGTTTTCGATGTGCAAAAGGAATACATCGATTTCAGCGCTGCCTTGGGTTACCAGACTGTTTTGGTAGATGCACTGTGGGACACACAGATTGGCCGCGAAAAAATTGAAGAACTGGCTGCCTACGGAAAAACAAAAAATGTTGCGCTCTTTTTGTGGTACAACTCAAACGGCTACTGGAACGATGCACCACAGGGGCCGCGTGGAATTATGGACAATACGATTAACCGCCGCAAAGAAATGGCCTGGATGAAAAGCATCGGAGTGCGCGGTATTAAAGTCGATTTTTTTGGTGGCGACAAACAGGTGACAATGAAACTGTATGAAGATATTTTGTACGATGCCAACGATTTCGGGCTGCTGGTGATTTTTCACGGTTGCACACTGCCGCGCGGCTGGGAACGCATGTACCCGAATTATGCCGCTAGCGAAGCCATTCTGGCCAGCGAAAACCTGCACTTTTCGCAGGGAAGCTGTGATGCCGAGGCTTTTAACGCCTGTCTTCACCCTTTTATCCGCAACACCGTGGGCAGCATGGATTTTGGCGGCAGTGCGCTGAATAAATTCTACAATGCC
>DATITY010000341.1:0-4380 GCA_035467235.1 Draconibacterium sp.
ATGATTATTGAAAAGGCAAATATATTTTAGAGGCAAAAACCCGAAGCGTTGGTATGATTGTAGAAATACAGTTGGGAAGAATAATGTCACCCCTTCGGGGTTTTGTTCTTTCTCATCAGATTAATTGCTATAATCCTGACAGCCCTTCGGGCTTTGGTTTGTATAAATTGTCATGTGGGAATTTCAAAAACCGTGAATTGATAATTTGGCAAAGTGAATTTGGACCAAAACCCCGAAGGATTAATATGATTATGGAAAACCCAAATACATTTTCGTGGAAAAACCATTGGGGTTGATATGATTATTGAAAAGGCAAATATATTTTAGAGGCAAAAACCCGAAGGGTTGATATGATTGTAGAAATACGGAATTTCAAGTGGAGGACAGAACCCCGAAGGGGTGATATGATATAATGCCCATCATCCCGGCGTACTAACGAACATTTCCCCTCCTTTAAATGATCATATTTCGAAATATAATTCAGCTCTAAAGAAGGGGTGTCTGCAGTCCAAAAAACTTTATGTACTGAAAATGAGAATCAACGGACAAAGACGGGGTGGTATATTAGTTTTAATTAGCCCCTAATCATCCTGGCGCATAACACATTCGCTCATTTGTGCACCAGCACCGGGCGCAATTTATTCTCGTTATTCATTGATACCCGCCATAAATGCCGGGGCAATTCAGAAGAAAAGCCCATCCCCGGTCTGACAAAGAACAATAAAACAGTATAATAATTAATAATGATGAATTTCCTATCTTTGTAAAAAAAATAACAAAATGGATGCGATAAATTTCAAGGTATATCCTAATGATATGTCACAAATAAAAGCGATTAAGGCGGTCTTTAAAGCTTTTAAAATCAGGTTTGAAGTTGAAAAAGAAAGACCTTACAATCAAGAGTTTGTAAAGCGCGTACTTGAAGCAAAAAAGGAAATCAAACAAGGGAAAGGTGTTAAAATAGCCACTAAAGATTTATGGAAATAATTTATTCCTTAAAAGCGATTGAAGATATAAACTATTGGAAAATGAGTGGCAATAAAGCAGTGCAGAAAAAAATTTCGGAATTAATAACCGATATTGCAGCACATCCTTATTCAGGTATAGGAAAGCCAGAGGCGTTGAAATACCAAATGTCAGGTTCCTGGTCCCGAAGAATAACAATTGTTGACCGTCTTGTTTATAGCGTAAATATTGAAAATAATACTATAGAAATTCTAACCCTCAGGGGGCACTATTGATATTGAGGTGGTTAGATTTGATTCCAGTCAACCCCCATCATTCCGGCACATTCCACATTCGTTAGTCAGGATACAAGGTTGTTTTTAAACGCGTAATACATCATTTCGGAGTTATTTTTCAGGTTCATTTTTTTCAGGATAATGGACCTGTACACACTAATGGTTTTAACACTCAGGTTGAGTTCTTCGGCAATGTCTGACACCCCTTTCCCTTTTGAAATAAGCTGGAATACCTGGTATTCGCGATCGGATAATGTTTCGTGAACAGCCTTATTGTGTTTGTTATTTTGCAGTTCGCTGGTTAACAATGCAGCAACCGATGGCGTAAAAAAATGGTCGCCCTGGAGAATTCCCTTGATTGCTTTTTCAAGCTCTTTCGATGAAACATCTTTTGAAAGATAAGCTGAAGCCCCAGCTTTTATGGCCCTGACAGCAAACTGATCTTCGGGATACATGCTGAAAATGATAACCGGCACTTTCGGATAGCCTGTTTTAATATCCCTGAGAACTTCAAGCCCGCTTCTTCCCGGCATCGAAATATCGAGGATAACCAAATCCCATTGATCATGATTCATAATATGCAAAACTTCGGCTGCATTGGCGGCTTCACCTGTAATAACATTTGGAAAAATGGTGACAAGGGAGTTAATAATACCTTTTCTAACAATACTGTGGTCGTCAGCCACAAGAATTTTTAGTTCCTTCAAATTCATAACTCTTATTATTTTGAGAAATAGATGTCAATGTCGTTTAGTTTGTAAAAACAGACTTCGACTGCGCTCAGTCTGACCGTCACCCTGAGCGGAGTCGAAGGGTGTTTGAAACGTTTTTCCTTTAATTTCATCCTTAACTAAATGGCATTTAAAAATAAGTCAATCTTTTTTATTAAGCAATAAGGTAATCGAGGTCCCTTTTCCCGGTTCACTGTCAATCTGAATTTCGCCTCCGATTGACAATGCACGTTCCTGCATGCCCATAATCCCAAGCGAAATGGTTTGATTTTTTTCCATCGTCTTAAATCCCACTCCGTTATCCGTTACATTCATGCAAAAATGGTCATTTTCCTTATAAACTGAAATTTCGATTTTGGTTGCTTTTGAATGTCGGGCAACGTTGGTAAGTATTTCCTGAAGTATCCTGAATATGGTGGTGGTTTCGCTTTTGTTAAATGTTATGCTCAAATCATCAGGAATTGAATAGATGCAATTGATCTTTGTCATCATTCTGAATTGGTTGATTTGCCACTCCAAAGCAGGGAAGAGTCCCAGGTGATCCAATATGCCGGGTCGCAGTTCGGTTGCAATTTTTCGCACCGATTCGATAAGCGATTCCACCATGCCGAACATCACAGTCAATTCGTTCCTTACCAGTTGAACAGTTAATTCCGGGTTAATCATCAAACTATCGATGTCGTATTTTAATGCCGTGAGCATGTGCCCAAGTTCATCGTGAATTTCGCGGGAAATACTTTTTCTCTCGTTTTCGGTTACCTCATTGATGTGTTGTGTTAATGCCCTTAATTTATCCTGGGAATTCACCAGAAAGCTTTCCACCTTTTTCCTGTCGGTAATGTCATTATTGCTGCAGCGCATTCCCAACCATTTACCCTCGTTACTGAAAATTGAATTACAACTATGTGCAATCCATTTTTCTTCTTTACTCCGGGTGATGATTCTGAAGTCAAATGAAATAAAAGGCAAATTACCTGAGATTCCTTCAAAAAAATATTTTTCAACAAATTCGCGATCTTCAGGATGGGCTATTTTAAAAAACAAATGCGGATCATTCATGAAATCTTCAACTGAATAGCCTGTAATTTTTAAACATGAAGGTGAAACGTAAACAAATTTCCCATTCGGATCGATCCATGTTTCCCACGCAAAAGTATAATTGGCTATTGTGCGGTATTTTTCTTCAGCCTGTTGCAAGGCAATATTTGAATTTAATAATTCAGAGGTCCTGTCCTTTACGCGATCTTCAAGTACCTCATTGAGTTGCTTAAGCGCTTCTTCAGCCAGCTTTCGGTTGGTAATATCCTGGATTGTCCCTATCAACCCAACCGGGTTCTTTTCATTGTCGAATTTAAATTTTCCAAACCCGTGCACCCATCGCTCAGCTCCGTCGCTGACACGGATAATTTTATATTCGTGATCAAAAACTTTGGAACCATTTTCTTTTTCAAAAAGATCGCTGATAAGTTCTTCCCTGAAATCGGGATGAACCGAACGGACCCATGCATCCAGCGTATTCGGGCATGATTCATCAATTCCGAAAATTTCATATATTGCCGGTGTTGCCGTCCATGTTTTTTGAACCAGATCGCAGGAATAGCTCGATATATGGGCTGCAGCCTGGGATTCACGAAATAATCTCACATTTTCCTTTAATGCTTCCTCTGTTTGTTTTAGATTGGTAATATCATGTGTCATGCCCACAGAACGGATAATTTTACCTGATGCATCGCGTACATGTTCGCATTTCTCAAGAACATACCGAAGCTCTCCTGAATGACGACGGAAAATACGGTGTACAATTTCGTAGCTGTTTTTACCTTCAATTATCGAACCGGTATATGCCGCATTTACCTTATCGCGGTCATCAGGATGTACTGTTTCCAGAAATCCCTCGTAAGTAGCGGCAAATTCGTGCGGATGCACATCGAAAATACGGTACATTTCGTCGCTCCAGGTCAATTCGTTTTTAAGGAGATCAAGCGACCAGGAACCCAGTTGGGCAATTTCCTGTGCCTTATTTAAAAAATTATCCTTTTCACGAAGCTCATCTTCAACTTTATTTTGCTGTGCAATCGCATTGGCCAACTTAATATTGCTGTAACTTAATTGAGAGATTGTCCGGGCAAAATTCAGAAAAAACGATTTTGCATTTTCGAGCTTTTGTTTGCCAAGCCGGGGTACCTTACGAAGCGCATCCAGATATTCCTGTTCATCAAAGTCATATTGTTGGGCTTGTTTGCTGAACAACTCATAATCCAGGGGTTCGTTTTTAAAGAAAAACTGGCCCAGGTAAAGATTTCCCTTGTGTTCACCTCCGATCATCAAAGGGGTGGCCATATCCCACATGTTATTTTTACATTTATATAACATAAATTCACCATCGGTTATTCCTTTGGTAAGGTGAA
>DATITY010000342.1:0-2523 GCA_035467235.1 Draconibacterium sp.
TAAAGGACAAATTACTTGGATTGGAGTTTATTAAAAAGTATCCAGGGCAAAAAGTAGAATGCGGAATGGGAAAAGTGGTTGAGATTTTTTCAGAAGAAGCATATCAAACTTTTGTAAAAGAGCATTACGCCAAAAGCAAAACAAAGCGACAAAACCTGTTATTGGAAGAAATTCCAGAGAAAATGATTGCCCGACAAATGAACGATACCCGCTATATAAGTAAGTTCATTTCGTCATTGCTTTCCAATAGTGTTCGTGCCGATAAAGAAGATGATGGTATTAATTCAAAAAATCTGATTCCGGGAAATGGGAAAATTACAACCATTCTGAAGAAAGATTGGGGAATGGATGCCGTTTGGAACGATTTGATATTGCCTCGGTTTGAAAGAATGAATCAATTGACCAATACCGATGCCTTTACTTATTGGAACGAACAGTATCAAAAGTTCTTACCAGTGGATTATTCGCCATTAGATTCGAAACGAATTGAAAAGAAACGAATTGACCACCGCCACCACGCAATGGACGCAATTGTTATTGCGTGTATGACGAGAGACCACGTCAACCTGCTCAACAATCAATCTGCAAAATCGGAAACTACACGTTATGATTTGCAGAACAAATTGCGTAACAAAAGCAAAGAAACATGGATTGATAGAAAGACCAATGAACAAGTTGAAAGAGATGTCTTTAAAGAATTCAAAAAGCCTTGGGACAACTTCACAGTTGATGCACGAAATGCCTTAGAAACCGTTGTGGTAAGTTTCAAGCAAAATCTTCGCGTAATCAATAAAGCAACTAATAACTACCAAAAATGGATTGATAAGAATGGAGTAAAGGTAAAAGAGACCGTGAAACAAGAAGGAACAAATTGGGCGATACGCAAATCATTACATACACCAATGCCTTATGGAAAGAAATCTTATTTTTTCGATTTATTAAAAATAGCTGAATCCGTAGGTAAAAGGGAGTATATTATTGATGATGAAATCAGAGCAAAAGTTGAAAAAGTATTTATTGAGTGCAATAGGAAAATTACCGAAGCGCAAAAAAGATTGAAACAATTTCCATTAATTAATAACAATGGAAATCCTATAATTCAAACTGCATTTCGAATTAATACAGAGAAATTCAGAAGACGCCAACCAATTTCTTTACTCTCAAATCGTGGACAAGGAGGAATAAAAACTATTGAAGATGCAAAAAAAGTAATAGATAAAATTGTTGACTTTAAGATTCGAAAAGATTTATTAAAACACATAGAAGAATGCAACGATGATTTGGATAAAGCTTTTAGTCCAGAAGGGATTGAAAATTTTAATTCAAAAAGAAAAATCCCGATATATAAGCTACCTATTGGTGAAAGTGGAAGCGGAAGATTTAGTGCAGGGAATAAGATTTCAACGAAGCATAAATGGGTAGAGGCAGATAAAGGTACAAACCTATACTTTGCAGTTTACGAATCAAAAGAAGGAAAACGTAATTATGATTCAATTCCCCTGAATGTGGTTATAGAAAGATTAAAGCAAGGCTTGCCACCCGTTGAACTTAATAGTGAAAATGATTTCTATCTAACACCCAATGATTTGGTATATGTACCAAATGAAGAAGAAAGGGTAAATATCAAGGTTCTTAATCCCCGTGAATTTAGCCAACAACAAAGGAGAAATATCTATAAAGTCGTAAGTTTTAGTGGTAGTCAAATTTTCTTTGTACGTCATGAAACTGCCACATCTATAATAAATAAAGCGGAATTCTCGACTCTAAATAAAATGGAAAGAGCTATTGACGGGACAATGATTAAAGAGTGTTGTATTAAACTTAAAGTTGACCGGGTAGGAAACATCTCATCGGATATTTAGAATTTTAGCCCCCTTATTTAAACCCTTTCCAAATTTATAAGAAGCAAAGGGAGAAAAACATGTTTTTCATAGCTTTGGCTATTGAATCTGCTATACAATTATTTACCTAATCAATTTTATGTATGAAAACCCGTTTAATCCATTTTGCTCCACCACTTATTTTTTTAAGCAAACTTCTGAATGGTGCGCCATTGCTTGGTAGAAAGTTCGCCGGGCAACCCGGGAAACTTTCTACTCCAGTAGAAACCTTGCCCGGAAACCCGGGAGATTTTCTACCACAGTAGAAACCCTGAAAAGTAACGCTGGGTGTTTTCTACCCGTGCAGAAAGCTCGCCAGGCAGCTAAGGAAGGTTTCTACCAAAGCAGGTACCTTGCCAGGTGCAACTGCAAAATCATGTGCAGTGAAAACCAGAAGCTGCTTTAAAAAATTAACTAACAAAATAAACATGCAGGACAACATATTTATAAGTAAAATTATTAACCATCAAATTTTTCAACTATGTTAAAATCAATTAAAATTCTGTTGTTGCGCAACATCGAATTCATCATTTTTGCCAACAACATTGTGCAGGCCATCGAACGTATTGGCGCTGCAACGCTGAACATTGTGGCCGAACTGGCCGATTTTAAAACGAAAATAGGGTTGGTTGAAGCCATGCAC
>DATITY010000343.1:0-2361 GCA_035467235.1 Draconibacterium sp.
TATTTTCCTTATCACCCTCTTGCCTTTTCTTTACTCTTTCAGCTGAAAAAACTAACAATGCAAAGACAATAATTCCAATCGCCAAAGCTAAAAATGACCCCATGATTTAAACCTATTACTTTTTTACACGTGTAAACGTATATGTTCCAACTACCTGATTATTCATAAAATAAGTAGTTACAAACAAATCAGGGGATTTTACAACGCAGTTAAATCTAAAAGGAGCATTTTTGGGATTGGCTATATCTTTATATGGTACTCCTTCCGCAGTTGTTTTCGATGTAGCCCACCAGGCATTAACTATAATGTTAGGTGTTGATTTATAAAGATTTACCTCAACAAGATTAGCATTTACCGCATCATACCCGTAAAGCATCCTCCCAGTATCGAAAATCTTTCCTTTGGTACTCAGAGTCCAGTCACGCTCACTCCCTTTTCCGAATGGTCGGGCATTAATAGTCAGAAATGTGTCTTTACCCCACTCAGCCGTCCAGGAGCCCCAGAAATTCTCCATAAATTTAATCTGGTCAACTTCCGTTTGTGTGGTCTGCGCCTGTATTCTATTTGTACTGAGTACAAAGAATACAGTAATCATTGTCGTAAAAATTAATGTTTTCATACAATTGAATTTTGATTATTAATAATTTGATGACTGTTTATAATAAAGAAATCACTACTTTGATAGTCTTAACCAATCACTTTTTTACCCGAGTAAATGTATATGCACCAACCACATTGTTGTTCGTTAAATAGGTTAATATAAACGAATCAGGGGATGTTGTTTCAGATTTCATTTTGGAAACAGCATTTTCGGGATAAGTAATATCTTTAAGCGGAACTCCTTCAGATGTAATTTTCGACGTAGCCCACCATGCCCACATATCAATTTCAGGTGAAGATTCGGTAAGTGCTACTTGAATAATTTTATCGATTTTACTGTCATACCCATAAAGTACCTTTGCAGAAGTAATAATTTTCCCTTTTGTACTCATAGTCCATTCACGTGTACTACCCTTTCCGAAAGGTGCGACCTTATAAGTTACTATTGTGTCTTTGCCATACTCAGCCTTCCATGTTCCCACAAATTGCTGCATAAACTCAACCTGGTCAATTCCTTTCGAACTTTCTCCGGTAACACTTTGCTCAATACCAGATTCAGCACCACTAATAACTTTCCATTTGTTGTCGATTTTCTTAAACAGCATTTGTGATATCCATGGGTCTTGAAGGATAGAATGACCGTCCTTGTAATTCATCAGACACTTAATGTTCACTGTAACCAAGACAGTTGAATTATCTAGCACTGCATATTTTTCATCAACTACAGTAATCTTTTGATTTTTTAATGTGCCAGAAATAGACTTTGCCATGTCTGCACATTGCTTATAACTAAAAGAATTTCCATTGTAATTGAAGACAAAATCAGGCGAATCAAGATAAATTTCAAGAACCATGTCGAAATTTGCTTCTTCAGCACCTTTAAAAATAGTATTTACTACCTCTTTTACTTCTCCTTTAATTTTATCTTTTTCAGAATCGGAGACAGGCTTATTGTTTGTACCGCATGAAATGCAGACCATAAGCATAACCAGAAAAAAAAGTTTTGTTTTCATTGGAATTGTTTTTTAGTTAATAGAAAAATAAAATAGTTGTTTCCAGTTTTTGTAGAAGTTACGACAATAAAGAATACAAGTCAAGTAAAATTCAGGAAATTTTACTGGTAATCAGATTTTTAGATATTATTTCCGGAATAAACCGGATGGGCTCAAAGTTTTTTTGGTGCACTTTTTTTTATGAAAAAAAAGCGGTTTTCAGCAAAAATCTGATTCTTACAGATTTTTGCGCAAATCACATTTAACCAGTGTTTTAGCTGGTTAAATTGTGCCGGCGAAGCCGGAAAAGATGAAATCATCCCGACCCGCCCCACCAAAGCTGCACCAATGCACCCAAAAAAACAGTTGATATATGACAGCCACCACAGCACACCTTAGCACCATTTTTACATACCACAGCCACCACGGCGCACACCATTCATCCCACTTGCACCATGCACCACGGCACGACACAGACAGCGCACCACACAACACCACACAAAAATCTCATTTACACCATTCACCACAGCGCACCCGATATTCATCCCACTTATGACAGCCACCACAGCACACCACCCACACACACCACGCAGCGTCACACCAAAGCAGTCCTAACCCTGCAATGCCAAACGCCCCTGGCATTGCAGTCCTTATCACAAAGAAGCGGCAGCGCCTTTGCTGTTAATAGTTGCAGCAAAGCTGCAAGCCAGACAATATACCTTTTGGCTGTTGCCTTGGCCTGTCCATTTTTCGTTGTTCTGTTCGCTGT
>DATITY010000344.1:0-1541 GCA_035467235.1 Draconibacterium sp.
TCCTGCGGATTGCTGAAATGAATGAGCAGTCGCTGATTTTGCCTGAATCGGTTGACATTGCATCCTCTCCTGAATATCCGTTGCGCGGTCACCAGTTTGGATACCGCAATACGGCCAACTCGTGGGATGCCTGGAAAGTGGAACAGTTCGACCAGCATTTCCGCGAACAGATACTTTTCGGGGCAAACAGTTTCGAGAATATTCCGTTTCAGGAAGGACCTCCCAGCGTACACATGAAAATTCCGCGTGAGGAGATGAACATTCATTTAAGTGAAATCTGCAATAAATACGATGCTGATTACTGGATTTGGGCACCGGCCGATATCGACCTGAAAGACAAAAAACTGCGTCAGGCAGAACTTGACCAGCACGAGGCATTTTACAAAAAATGTCCGCGACTCGATGGTGTGTTCTTTCCAGGGGGCGACCCCGGTGAAAACCATCCGGCCGATGTTATGCCGTTTCTCGAGGAATTAACAGCCATCCTTCATAAATATCACCCAAATGCTACAATGTGGATTTCATTACAGGGTTTTGAGGAAGAAAAGGTGAAATATTTCTTCGATTACCTGAACGAAAAAAGTCCCGACTGGCTGACCGGTGTTGTTTATGGACCGAGCAGTCCGCCGGTTGATTTGGAGCGACAACTTTTGCCTGCAAAATACAAACACCGATTGTACCCCGACCTCACCCACACGGTTAGCTGCCAGTACCCGGTAAAACGCTGGGACCAGGCTTTTGCGTTAACATTGGGCAGGGAATGCACCAATCCGCAACCCTTGTATTATGCCGAAGTTTTCAGAAAAGATGCGGTTTTTACTGATGGTTTTATTTCTTATTCCGATGGCGTTCACGACGATGTTAACAAGGTCGTCTGGAGCCAGTTGGGCTGGGATTCGAAAACCGATGAAAAGCAGATTATGATTGAATACTGCCGTTTCTTTTTTGGAAATGATCTTGCTGAAACTGTTGCCGATGGAATTCTGGCGCTCGAGCAAAACTGGGTGGGGCCACTTCAGGGCAACGAAACGGTGGGTAAAACACTTGAATTGTGGAAAACGCTGGAAACAGAAAATCTGCAGCTGGCAGTTAACTGGCGCTGGCAGCAATTGGTGATGCGGGCTTATTATGACGCTTTTATTCAGCAAAGACAAGCTTATGAAAGAAATCTCGAAAAACAGGCTTATGAAATCCTTGCCACCGCCGGCACAATTGGTGCGGATAAAGCGATGACACAGGCACTGGAAATACTGAAAAAGGCAGAAAACGAGCCGGTTGCACAGGATTTAAAACAAAAGGTAATTGATTATTGCGATGACCTTTTCCAATCTATCGGGCTGCAAACCAGCGTTTCAAAATACAACGCACGCGGTTATGAACGTGGCGCCATTCTCGACTTCATCGATTATCCGCTCAATAACCGCTGGTGGCTGGAAGACGAGTTTAAAAAAGTGGCTGAAATGAAAACCGAAGAGGAAAAAGTGGCCCGGCTCGATTTTATCCGGAATTATGAAAATCCCGGAGAAGGCAGTTTTTATGAC
>DATITY010000345.1:0-3193 GCA_035467235.1 Draconibacterium sp.
TTGTCGGTAGTTTGATTTTTGAAATTATAAAACGACCCGTAGATAGCCCGGAACATGTGATCGCGAATGGTTTCGGCATCGTCGATCTGACTTAAATCGTTTCGTGAAAATTCCCATTGCCACTCGCCATTTTTCTCAGCATATTTCCCTGCCACATCTATCGCCCATGGCACTTCAGGGAATTTAACAGGTTTTCCTGCATTTTCAGAACCCCACAAAACCGAAGAACCCATTACAAAATTATCAGGAGTTTCCGGACTCCATAATAAACCTTGTGCATCCCAGTTTTCGTTGTATTTCGATGAAGCCTCCCTTCCATAATTATATTCGGCACCCGCCCAGTAACCAATCCAACCATCGCCGGTACAATCGACAAAAAGAGGCGCTTCGAACCTGACCTGTTCGCCACTTGAAGTATTTCGGGCATCAACCGAAGTGATTTTATTGTTGTTGGCTTCAGCAGCATAAGCCCTGAAATTCAAAAAGAGATCGATGTTTTCATATTTTTCAACATTCTGCATTCGTTTTTGGTCGTCTTTAAAAGATTCAGCCGATCCGTTTGGATAGTGTTCGGTATCAATCATTTTCAGAATTCGTTCAAACTTCCCGTAAATTCCCAGGGTATGAACCCGGATTTCACCGCTGGCATTTCCACCAAGAACAGGCCTGTCGTGAATCAAGGCAACTTTCATTCCCTGCTCCGCTGCTGCAATGGAAGCAGCAGTTCCGGCAATCCCTCCGCCAACCACCACCAGATCGTAATTCACCACTTTTTGCGGAATTATTGAAGCTCCGGATTGCGCTATTCGCCACTTTTTAAGGGCATCTCCTTCTGCCGGCAGTTTTTCATTTTCTGTCATTGTCAGATAAATGGCATCGCACCGTCCTTCTAAACCGGTCAAATCGTGAAGTGAAAGTTTGCTTTCGCCCTTTTTTAAACTGATACTTCCGGCATATTCCCAGTTCCATCCCTGGTTATTTCCCAATTCCCTTTCCAATCGTTTTTCGTTAACCGAAACAAGAAATCTCCCGGGGGCATCCCACTTCCCCGGCGCCCAGTTTTTAGTCCTGACCCAGACATGATAATTCCCGGCAGTTTTGACATCGATGGTAGTTTGAGCATCTTTTACAGGGACTCCCATTCCATGTGCCAGCAAATAGGGCGATCCCATTTGTTCTACAAACTGCGGATCGACAACCCAACCACCTTTTTCTTTAAAGCTTTCAGCCTCAATAAAAATGGAGTTTTGAGCAGATAATATTCCTGAGATTAAAATGAATAAGGTGAATATGGTATTTCGTTTCATCGTTTTTATTTTAAATATAGATTCTTTTTTTCGTTTGGAAATTTACTATTTTTTTATGGCGTAATTTTATCTGGAAACATTCAAAAAAACGGATTCTTCAAATCCCAAATATCCGTATGATACCTTGACAGATATATTTTTTACATTTTTGGGAACTGTATATTTAGTAGTAAAAATCCCGCTGTTTTCGTCTGTTTCAGTAACCTCCACTTTCTTCATTGGATTTTCTCCGTCGCTGATTTCAACCCAACCCATGTCTGTTTTATTCCAATCCTGATTCAAGGCAGCTTTCAGTTCAATCGTAATTGTTTGCCCGGATTTTGCCTGTGTTATTTCATTTTTGTAATCCGCATCAAAAATCTTAACATGCTGGCTGCCAACTGTTGCAAAAGTAACCGAAGCCTGCCAACCCCTGTTCGAAATACACCAGCCTTCGGTGGCATAGGCATTTTGGCCAAACACCTGACCTTCGTTTTTTCCAACGATTTTTTCGATATTTTTTGCAATCGGAAACTGATTGTCAAGCGGAGTTCCTTCCAGCGTTCCGCGAACCAAACCCAACTTACCGTAACCATCGGGATGGGCCTGTGGCCAGCCTTCCTCAACACCTTCCCAGAAACCACCAATCTTTACCCTTTCTTCGCTTTTGTGCCCAAAATGTGCGCCAACCGGATTTACCCCAAACACGAAATCAACCTGCGCCCATCCCAAATCGCGTAACGATTTATCGTTCAGCAAATGTGCCACTGCAAACATTGAACCTGCCAAAGCCGGAGCCCCACCAAGTTCCTTGGTTTTTGGGTGAGCCCATTCGGTTTCGCTGTGAACGCGGTATTTCCAGAAATTGTTGGTTTTTTGTTTCATGTGAGTTGCCCATGCAGCCAGTTTTTCTTTGGTTCCTTTTGGAGCCTGATCGGGAGCAACCATTAAAAACCAGGCCAGAGCCTGCGGTGTAATGTGTTCGGCATTGCGGATCCACCATGTATGGCGCGGATTGTTGAAATCCCAGTTGGTAATGATATCCTGTGCACTCTCCTGTGCATATTTCAGAAATTTTTCAGGGTGACCATCTTTTTCATTCTTCTCGCACAGGTACATAAACAGGTTGCTGAAAACCGACTGTCCAAAAGCATTTCCCATTTCGTTGAATTCCTGAAATCCGGCATCCACCCATTTCGTGCTGTATGTCCAGTAACGAACGACTATGTGGCGATCATATTTCTCCCAGTTTTCCAGACAAACTTTCCGGTACTTTTGGTATTTTTCTTCAGATAGGTATGGTTTCAGAAAAGTGTGATAAGCAGCACAAACTGCCGCCAACTGGTCGAGCGTGTTCCAGTAGTCGTAATTCATGCGGGGCTGACCTTCATAACCAAGCGAGCCGTGACGGTAACCGGTTGGTCCGTTGTAATCAACATATTTGTACGCAAATTCAGCGTGCCAGAGAATCAAATCAATCAGGTCGGGGTTATTATTATCTCCCAGTTCAGTTTTCCAGTTGTCGTAAAGTGCAGGATTACTGGCATATTGCAGTATTTCAAAAATGGTCTCCAGACCGTAAGCACCGCCATCGCGTGAGGGGCCTCCACCGTAAACTTTAGACATGTCGTATTTATCCAGATCATCGTAGCCGCGAACATCAGCAAAAAAGTCATAAGCCAGTTTCGATGAAATTTTTTCCATCAGATGATCTGCAATCCAAAACGGTTTTGACTGGCCATGACCATCAATTTCAATCACATATTCATTACCTGCCGTCACCGGATTAAACTCTGTAAACCAGCCCTGGTTATTCAGCATTTTGCCTTCAAAAACGGTTTGATTGGTTGTTGTATTGACAATTTTAAAAAGCGTATTATCGGGTGCATTATAACAAACAAACCGTT
>DATITY010000346.1:0-1733 GCA_035467235.1 Draconibacterium sp.
ATTTTCTCATAGTCAGTTGTTATTATTTTCAATTTTAAAGTCACCCCATCTAAAATTCAAGTTTTATTTGCAAAGATGAAGTGGTAAACTCTGTTTTTTTCAAGTATTCTCGTTTTGTGCTTTGTAAAAGTTCGAATACATCCAGCAAACTTATCAGGTGCATTCTTACCAGGGATGCCACAACGGAAAATGCCTTTTTAGTTTGTGCCATTTTTTGGATGACTGTCATCAAAAGTTGGGCAATTAGTGTGCACCAAACTTGAGTACGGATGGCATTTTCGTTCTCTCCGTAAAAGTAATGGAGTTGGAAGTTCTGCTTCATTTTCTTAAACAGCAGTTCTATGCCCCATCGCTTTTTGTACAAAAATGCTACTTCTTCTGCCGTGCTTTCCATGCTATTGGTGATAAATTCAAAATACCGGTTCTGTTCATCCTGATAGCATACTTTTTTCAGCCGAAGTTTTTCCTTCTGTTTTGTTTGTTTTTTGCCGTTTTCATCTTCGGAACAGTATTCGATTTCTATGATTTCTTCGCGCAGTACCATTGCCTTTCCATCTTCTCTTTTGTGTTCCCGGAGGGTTTTAATGACTGTATAAACAGCATTCTTCTTAATACGGGTGACAAAAAAGACGGATTTGCTTGTCCACAGAGCAAACTGGTGGTAGTAATTGTAAGCCCTGTCGAAAACAACCATGCTGTACGATATCAAGTCCAGCTCTTTCAGAAAGTTTTTGTCATGCACTTTTGCTTCGGTAATTTTTATAAACCGGCCAACCGATTGTACTGCATCAATTAGCATGTGTACTTTCAGCCCTCCTTTCTTCTTCCCATCGTTTTTCGGGTTCCTTCCAACTCCTTTTAACAGGTCGCTGAACAGCCGGATGGTTGTTGAATCTATAAGCAAAACCTCTTTAAACGTGAGTCCAAAAGTTCGGCTGTCCGACAAAAAACTTTGATAATGGTGTACCAAACTAAAATAAACATCTTCAAAGAACTTACTGTCGCGGTTCCGCATTCCATCGCAGGCCGTACTTTTAGCTGGAGATTTTTCAAGTCCCAGCAGGTTTAGTTTCCCGCTCATCGCCCGCAGCCCCTCGCATATCTCGGTCATCGAGTCACACCGGCTAAATATACCGAAAAGGACGGTTATCAACTGTGTTTTTGCCTTAAAGGCTTTATAATAATAGTCGACGTTATGCTTCTTTGCCAAACTCGTTAGGTTAATCGCATCAATCAATTTTACTACTTGTTTGAAAATCGGCTGTCCGACAAATTTTATTTCTGTATTTTTACCCATGTTGTGATTTTTTCGCAAAACAAACTTACAACATGGGTCCAAACCTTCGGGGAGTAACCCCAACTTTTATTTTATTCCTCGTTCAGTAGTGATTATTTATAGTATCTCGATTCCATATTGAAGGAACTGAGTAATATCCATCCGAAATTAATAATTTAAAATTAGTATCGGAAGGACTAATCAACTTTTCCCAGAAAAACTCCCATTCACCTTCCAGTAATAGTGGCCCTTCACTTTGAAAATCCCATTTCCGGAGATCTATAACTCCTTTTACGGCCAAAGGTCTTTCCTTTACAGGTGTGTTTGTATTCTTACAATTTAACACCGTAAAAAGCAAAATGGCGACAACCCAAAAATTATTGAATTTATTCATTCCAGTGTTTTTGCTTCAACAGGTAAATTTACAATAAATTCAGTTCCTGCATTTTCTGCAGAT
>DATITY010000347.1:0-2339 GCA_035467235.1 Draconibacterium sp.
AGATGTTTACCGTAAAAACAGACTTTGGTTATACACTGAATAATGGTAAGAATAAAAATTTCAAATCAATATCAATAAATGGAGGTCGCGGACTTGATCAAAACGGATTAAGTGAATATTACTCAGCAAACAAAACCTGGATTTGGAATAATACCTTAAATTTTGATAAAAGAATAGAAAATCATCACATTGCAGCGCTTGCAGGTATGTCTATGGAATCGGGTTTGTATGAATGGCTATCTTCGGGTACAGCCAAACAGTTCAGCAACCAGGATCCTGCGTTGCGTTATTTTAACAACGCCGGCGCATTCCCTGAACATGTATCAGGAAGTGCTGATGATTACGCATTACAAAGTTATTTTGGTCGTGTAGCTTATGAGTATGCTGACAAATATTTGTTTGCTGCCAATATTCGTGCTGATGGTTCCTCTAAATTTCCTGAAGATAAAAGATGGGGAGTTTTTCCTTCATTTTCAGCAGGATGGAGAATTTCCAATGAAGCATTTTTTAGCGGTTTAACCGATGTGGTTTCCGACTTGAAGCTTCGTGGTAGCTGGGGACAATTGGGAAATGATAAAATACCCAATTATCAGTATTACAGTACAGTTAGTACGGTTGGTTCTCCTACGTTAGACGGAAATCAGGTAACAGCTGTGGCCCAAAATCGTTTTGCAAATACCAATATTCAATGGGAGGTTACTACACAAACAGTTATTGGTATTGACGCCGGTTTCCTGGAAAATAAACTGACGCTGACAGCAGATTATTACGATAAAGAAACTTCAGACATCTTAGTTCAGGTTCCACTTGTTTCTTCACTTGGAGTTGGAATCGCTCCGTACCGAAACGCTGGAATAGTTTCGAATAAGGGTTTTGATTTTGGTGCAAGCTACCGGAACCGCGATAACGAGTTTAAATATGAAATTTCGGCTAATGCCGCAACAGTAAAAAATAAGCTTGAAACACTCGGTGTTGCCGGCGCCAAAGAGATTTTTACTTCCGACTATAAAAATGTGCTTGTGGGAAGAATAGCAGAAGGAGAGCCAATTGGACATTTTTACGTTCTCAATGCTTTAGGGATTTTTCAAACTACCGACGAAATTAATAAACACACAAGTGCAGGAGGTGGAAAAATACAACCGAATGCCCAACCCGGCGATGTGAAGTTTGAAGACCGAAACAAAGATGGCGTTATTAGTGCCGATGACAGATTTAACGCGGGTAACAGCTTTCCTGAACTAACCTATTCTTTAACTTTTAACGGAGAATTTAAAGGATTTGACGCAAATATGTTGTGGATTGGAAGTCAGGGGAATGAGATTTTTAATGGACTCAAGTTGGGCGGTACATTTATGCAGGGTACAAGTTACAACAACAGCCCTGAGATACTCGACCGTTGGACACCCGATTCAAAAGGTAATTCTGTGCCAAGGGTAACTGTAAAAGATTTGAATAACAACAAAACCTACAGCACACTCTATATTGAAGACGGAAGTTTTGCACGTATGAAATATCTTACATTCGGATATACTTTTGATGAAAATATTATCGGGAGCAGCATAACAAGACTTCGTGTATATATGACGTTCCAGAATTTAATTACCATAACCAAATACTCCGGATATGATCCTGAAATAGGTGCAGAAGGAGGATTTAGCAATAATATGTATGGAGTTGACAAGGGTGTATATCCACAGGCAAAGTCATATATTCTGGGCTTAAACATTAATTTTTAATTTTACAAATTATGAAGAATATGAAAAATATATTTATATCAATATCAATGGTATTCATCCTGTCATCCTGCGGGGAAGAATTTCTTGATAAACAACCGCATGAATTTACAGACGCAGTTTTCTGGAAATCTGCCGAACAGGCTGAATCAGCTTTGGCAGGTGTTTATAGCCCGCTGCAGGATGAAGAAGCTCTTGGCGGCGAAGAGTGGTGTGGCATGGAATGTTTCAGTGATAACGCGTACATGAATGATCCTTATGCTGATTTTGTTGCAATGTCAGAATTCAGGGCCATTCAAAATACAGAAGGTGACCTCAGTTTAAATAGCTACAAGTCATATTATAAAACAATAAAACGTGCGAGCGATGTTTTGTATAATGTTCCTAATATCGCAATGGATGCTTCACAACAAAAAAGGATATTGGGAGAAGCAAATTTTCTGATGGCATTTGCATATTTTCAGCTAGCAATACGGTACGGAGGTTTACCCATTTATAATCCGGAAGATGCAGAATCGTCATTGACCAGAGCAGATGAAGCAAAAACATGGGAAGTAATTGAATCAAGTTTAAAAACTGCCACTGAACAACTTTCATGGGAACACC
>DATITY010000348.1:0-21503 GCA_035467235.1 Draconibacterium sp.
CACATCGGTTCCACCGGTAACCGGATGGATTTCTTATATTATTCTGCAATTGGGTAATTCGGTTTTTTTGGTGAAATTCTTTCCGGCGCTTTTTGGTGCTTTGACAATGGTTGTTGTATGGAAAATCATCGAAGAATTGGAAGGAAAATTATTTGCCCTGATTCTCGGTTCGGTTTGCGTTACTTTCTCTGTTTTGTTAAGGATAAATACGTTGTACCAGCCTAATTCGCTTGAATATCTGATGTGGACACTAATATTTTTCGCTATCGTTAAATTTATCAATTCCGAAAACAACAAATGGTTGTGGGTGGCATCGGTTACTTTTGCATTTGGCTTTTTAAACAAGTACAATATCACCTTTCTTATTCTTGGTTTTTTGCCGGCATTGCTAATTACAAGTCACCGGAAAATTTTGCTGAATAAACAACTGTACTTCTCGTTGCTGGTGGCTTTACTGATTGTTTCACCCAATTTAATCTGGCAGTACAAAAATGATTTCCCGGTTTTTCATCACCTGAAAACTCTTGCAGAAACGCAGTTGGTAAATGTTAATCGTATCGATTTTTTAAAGGAACAACTGCTGTTTTTTACAGGTTCGTTGTTTGTAATATTGCTGGCTTTTGTTTCATTCTTTTTTTATGCGCCATTCAGAAAGTACCAAATCTTTTTCTGGTCAACTGTTTTTACTTTGGCCATTTTCACTTATTTCAAGGCAAAAGGATATTATGCCATTGGGCTTTACCCGGTTTTACTGGCTTTTGGCTCGGTTTACCTCGAAAAACTTTTAGGTAAAGGTTGGTTGAGATATCTTCAACAGGTGGCAGTTTTAATTCCAATCGCGCTAATTGGTACCATATTACAATATGTTTTGCCCATTTTATCGCCACAAGGGATTATAAAGAAAACGGAGGTTTTTGAAAGAATTGGCCTTTTAAGGTGGGAGGATGGACAAAACCACCAGTTACCGCAGGATTTTGCAGACATGCTGGGTTGGAAAGAACTGGCCGGAATTGTGGATGAAGTGTTCGAAACAATTGACGATAAGGAAAATACAATTATACATTGTGATAACTACGGACAAGCCGGTGCAATAAACTTTTATACGAAGCAAAAATACACACAGGCAGTTTCCATGAACGCGGATTATATCTACTGGTATCCCCTTGATGAAATGGAAATTAAAAATGTAATCATGGTAAAAGAGATTTACGATGAAGATAAAAACAGGGATCGTGAGCGGGCCTTTTTCGAGTCGGTTACACTGGCTGGTGAAATTACAAACCAATATGCACGCGAAAAAGGCACGCGGGTTTATTTGCTGAAAAACGCTAAAATATCGGTTAATGATATCCTGAAAGCAGAGATACTGGAAAGGAAAAACAATAATTATTGATGCCTTTATACTGCGTACGGGAATAAATGAGCCACCTGAATTTAGTTGGCAATTGGCAAAAGTGCAGTTGGCAAAAGGACTTGCCAACTGTCCATAGCATTTGCCAACTGTCATAAATTTATCCGTTTTTTGTTATAAAACAAGAGATTTAACCACCCAAACCTTCCCTGACGTAATTCACCTCACACAATAAATTCCCTTTTCGCCCCTGAAAATATATGAACCTTTTGCAATCGCAGTCGATGACCAGAATGTGTCGTTTAGTGAATTCTTTCCCAATTCTTTAAATTCTCTTCCGGCCTGAATAACATGCGTTGTTCCTTTTTCTTCGAGACAATAAATTTTACCATCGTAAGCCCACGGAGAAGCCCAGAATGCTTTGGCTCCGGTAATTTTTGTGCCCGGATAAACTACATTTCCGGTAGCTGCTTCAATGCATACAATTTGTCCCCGGTTGCGATCGACCATGTACAGCAAACCTTCATAAACCAGCGGCGATGCCATGGCAATTCCCGATTCAGGTATCGACCACACCACCCAATTATTCGAGCTTTCACCTTCTTTTAAAGAAATATCACCTGAAGCGCCGGCTTTTATGCCAAACAAAGTTCCGCCGCCGTTACTGCGTTTTTCATTTCCAACAAAAATCATGTCCCCATCTGCAGTTGGCGAAGTTATGTTACGGCCGCCGCCCATGTCAATTTCCCAAAGTAACTGCCCATTTTCAGGATTGTAGGAGCGTGTTTTTAATCCCTGCAAAACCAGTTCGTTACGGATGCTGTTTTTCCAGATTACGGGTGTTCCCCAGTTTGATTTTTCATCGCGATCAACCCGCCATTTTTCTGTACCTGTTTTTGAATCCAATGCAGCCAGAAACGATTTTTCCTCGTTGTCAATCTGCATGTACAAAACTCCATTGTAAAGCAGTGGTGAAGTTGACGTTCCCCAGTTCGATTGCATCGGGTAATTTCCCAAATCCTTTTCCCAAACCAGTTTGCCATCCATATCGAAACAATACACCCCGGTCATTCCAAAGTATGCATAAACATGCTGGCCGTCGGTTACCATTGTTTCCGGGGCGTAGTTATTGTCGCGGTGGGTTTTATATCGTGGAAGTCCTTTGTAAGCGGTTTTTTTCCAAATCTCTTTTCCCGAGTCGATGTCGAGGCAAATTACCTCGAAATGGTAAACAGCGCTATCCGGATTTTCCAATCTTCTTCCTGCTTCTGCCGGCGGTAAAATCGATGGATCTTCCAAAACAGCATTGGTTACAAATACTTTATTTCCCCAAACAATTGGGCACGACCAGCCTCTTCCGGGCAATTCAATTTTCCAAAGCAGGTTTTTTTCATCACTCCATTCCAACGGAAGTGTTTTTTCAGTTGTTAGCTGATTACTTTCCGGTCCGCGAAACTGCGGCCAGTTATCGGTTTTAAACGACGATAAAATGATGAATGCAGCAACAGGTACCAAAAGGTTTTTGTTGAGAAGAAATGATTTTATAAAAGTCATATTTTGTTTTTTATCGGTTAATTTCAGGCCAATATAATTATTATCAAATCAATTTGAAAAACGGCGCTTAAACTAATGACAGATTTATTTGTTTTTACGGCATTAAACCACAGTAATAATTTTTAAAATTTTTAAAAAATGACAGGAAAAATATTTGTTTTAAGTTTTCTTCTGGTTGCTGTATTTGTAATCAATGTAAATGGGCAGGTAAAAGTGCCCAAAGCAAGTGATCTCACCAATACAGCCAACCTTGTTCTTCCATCCGATAAAGCTGAATTTGAAAAAGACTTTTTGAAAGCGCTTGACCCTGGAACCGATTTGGGTATTTCTGCTGATAACCTCACAAAACTCCTTGGTAATAACAAAAGTTACGTTAGCGATGTGATGGGAATTCTTGGAGGAAGTGACTCGAACGACAGCAAGCTTTCGAAACTCACAGGAAAAAATAAAGGTTGGAAAACGGCTGCCACCAGTTTGCTTGGCGATTCTACCGCAGGTAAGTACTTTGCAAAAGTCGATAATCAGTTGCAATCGTTCAAAACAAAATACCAGGTTGCAAAATTGTTTTTGAAATAAGCTTTGCACATATCGATTGTTGATTGAAGAGGGGCTATCCGAATTTTTTCAGGCAGCCCTTTTTTATGTGATTAAATTTTTTGTGTACATTGTCAACTCGTTGATTTGGGTTATTCAACATTCTGTTTTTTCCTGCTTTGGAAGGGAAAAACTGAAATTTATGATAAATCAGCGTAAACAGGAAAAATCTAACTACCGACTGATTATGCAAAACGAAAAATTAAATTCTGGACAAGTTAAAATTACAGCTACCGGTTTCCTTAGTTTATTTTCCATTGTTGGTATCATGTTTTATGGGTTGCCATTCTTTTTCGATTTCTGGGTTACTGATTTTGGCTGGAACCGCGCCACCGTAACATCGGGAAATTTGGCAGGCAAAGTAATAATCGGACCTTTATTTGGATTTGTAGCAGGCTGGATTGTCGATAAATTCGGTCCGAAAAGGTTAATGATTTTCGGCATAACGATTTGCGGTGTTGGAGTGATGGGATTGAGCAGAATGACATCGCTTTTCGAATTTTATTCGATGTATCTGCTGATAGCTTTGGGTTATATGTGTGGCGGTCCACTGCCAAATCAGGTATTAACGTCGCGTTGGTTTACCAAATCGAGGGGAAAAGCAATGGGCATTGCTTACCTGGGAATTGGTGTTGGTGGTATGCTTGTTCCGCAAATTGCAAAATGGCTCAACATGCAAATGGACTGGCGTTCATCGCTGGTGGTTTTGGGAGTTTTGATGATTGTCATTGCGCTGCCAATGGCATTGTTTATTAAGGAAAATCCTCCGGGCTATTCGAAAATCCCTAAAGCGGATGAACCAAAAATTCCATTCAAAAATATTCTGAAAAACAAGTCATTTTATCTTTTGGTAATCGGCAGCATGTGTTCAATTGGCGCAGTTGCAGGTGTTAGTCAGAACCTTAAATTATTTTTCAGCCTTGATTTGAAGTTTACACAGGGGGAAGCTGCAAACGTAATTTCACTGGTTCTTGCTGCCAGCATTCTTGGCCGATTACTGATGGGTTGGCTGGCTGACCGGTATCCCAAAAAATATGTAATGATGCTGATTTATTCACTCGTTTCAATATCCATTTTGCTGCTTTATTTTGCATCCACCCCGGGAATAATTTATGTTTTCGCTTTTATTTTCGGTATTGGTTTGGGCGGGGATTATATGATTATTCCTTTGATGGCTGCCGAATTATTTGGGGTAAAAGTAATGGGGCGGGTGATGGGATTAATATTAACAGTTGACGGTTTGGGCGAGGCATTTGGCCCGATTCTGGCAGGCGGTCTCAGAGACCATTCAGGTAGTTATGCAATGGGTTTTACTACGTTGATCTTACTTTCTGTAATTGGTACAATTGCAGTTTCGTTTTTGCCAAAAACTTCACTTGAAAAGGATTAAAAAAACATTTTGAACCAAAATCATAATTGAAATATTTTAAAAGTGAAATAAAACTATTAAAACATGAAAGCTGCTGTTCTCGAAACTTACCGGAATTTTGTTTGGAAAGATGTACCAACGCCAAAAGTTAAGTCAGGCGAAGTTTTAATACGAATAAAATTTGCCAGCATTTGCGGTACCGATATGCATATTTTTCCCGGCGATTTTCACCCACGTACCCAGGTGCCATTCATCCCCGGCCACGAATTTGGCGGAGTTGTGGAAGAAGTGGGCAATGGAGTTTCCGGTTTTGATAAGGGCGATAAAGTAGCTATCGATCCAATTATCTGGTGCGGTGAGTGTCCTGCCTGTCAGCGAAAACATTACCCTGCCTGTTCGAAATTAAAAATACTTGGGGTTGATTTGGATGGCGGGTTTGCTGAATATATTTCCGTTCCTCCACACATGCTTTTTAAAACCTCCCCAAATTTACCCGACGAACATGTAGCGCTTGTTGAAATTTACGGAATTGGTTTTCACGCAAATCGCAGGGCAGGAACTCAAAAAGGCGATGTGATTGCCATTTGGGGTGCCGGCAGGGTAGGACAAGTGATTCTGCAAGCCGCCAGAACAAAAACCGGTGGTACCATTTTTATGGTCGATCCGTTGGAAAACCGGTTGGAAATTGCTGCAAGAAACTACGAAAATGTGATAACAATCAATCCTAAAAAAGAGAATCCGGTAGATGCCATAAAACGATATACTAATGGAAAAGGTGTTGATATTGTCTTTGAAGCGGTTGGTCATGCCGAAGAAATTGAAGGTGTTTTCACCCCGGTCCGCAGTTGCATCCAAAGTTTACGAGGTGGTGGAAAAGTTTGTGTTTTGGGCTTGGGTGACGATCCTTCGCCGGTGGTTTTTAAAGAATTGATTTGGAAAGAAGGGCAGATAATTACTTCGCGGGTGAGCGACGGTGAATTTGCAGAAGTGATTGAACATTTGAATGCAGGAAATCTGAAACCCGATATATTGATTTCGAAAGTGATGCATGGTTCCGAAATCCAACAAGCGTTTGAATTACTACAAAAAGAAAAGGAAAAGTATTTGAAGGTTTTGTTGGATTTCAGTTGAAATAAAACACTAAATAAATGTCCATCGATCCATACATCCTAACCAAAGAAGGCATAAAAACCGCACCAACCTCGTTTTTCGGGAAACTGAAATATCTTGGTCCGGGATTTATTTTATCGGCCTCTGTGGTAGGTTCCGGCGAATTGATTTCAACTACAACACTTGGTGCAAAGGCAGGTTTTGTTACTTTTTGGGTGATTCTGGTCAGTTGTGCGGTAAAAGTTGCCATTCAGCTCGAATTTGGAAAACAAGCCATCCGTACCGGAGAAACAGTTTTTACATCGCTCAACAAACTAAGCGGACCAAGGTTTGGCAGTCAAAATGCCAACTGGAGTTTATGGACATGGTTGGTTCTCTGGTTGGTAAAACCACTGCAGGTTGGCGGAATTTTGGGTGGGGTCGCAATCATTATGAATATGGCGTTTCCACTGATCAGTATCAACTGGTTTGCTGTTATTTTTGGAATTATCGTTGCAACAATGGTTTTCAGGGGTTACTATTTCTTTATTGAAAAGACATCGGTAATGATGATTGTCATTTTTACTTTTTTTACCGTATTTGCGGTTTTTCTGATTCAAAATACTGACTTTGCCATTTCTTCGGGTAATATTTTTGAAGGGCTGCAATTTAAATTGCCGGCTGGAACCGTTGGCTTTGCGATTGCGGCTTTCGGCCTCACCGGCGTGGGTGGCGATGAAATTGTGGCCTACGGATACTGGTGTATCGAGAAGGGATATGCCAGGTTTACCGGTCCTTATGAAAATACCGATGAATGGAGAAAACGTGCAAAGGGCTGGATAAAAGTAATGAATCTTGATGCAGTATTATCAATGGTTGTTTATACGTTGATAACAGCTGCTTTTTACCTGCTGGGTGCAGCAATATTATACAAAAGGGGTGAGATTCCAACTGGTTATGGAATGATTGAAACCCTCTCGAAAATGTACACCGATGCTTATGGTTTATGGGCAAAAAGTTTTTTTCTTTTCGGCTCGTTTGTTGTACTTTTCTCAACACTGTTTTCGGCTCTTGCGGCCTGGACCCGAATTTTTTCCGATTTGTTCGGTCAGCTCAAATGGATTGATTTTTACGACATGAAAATCAGAAAAAGAACAATTGCAATAGCAGCCTGGGTTTTTCCTGCATTATGGTTCATTGCACTTGTTATTTTTAAGTCGCCGGTTATTATGGTAACGGTTGGTGGAATTATAACATTTATTCTTTTACTGATAATTGTTTATGGCGGATTGCATTTTCGTTACAAACAAAAACAGTATGGTCTGGAGTCCTCAAAATTTTATGATATCGCATTGTGGATTAGTTGTATCTCAATTTTTATGGTAGGTTTTTACGGAGTATATTCTCTCTTTTAAAATAGAATTATAATTTTATAACATCGAAAAAGTTTTTGGAAGTTTAAAATATATCCATACTTTCGTGTTCGTACACGGAAAATTTATTTTTCAGAATTAATCAGTAAAAATCAACTTGAAATGAAACTCGGAAAGTACAGTTTAGGAATTGGCGATCGCTTTAATCACGAAGGGAAAGCCCAGTTGAGTGCCATAATTAAAGCCAAAAAAAATGGTGTTGATGTAACACCTGTTTGGAACAAATCGAACCGTGAGCATAATATAGTTCATTCTGAGCCGGAAGGAACAAGGATTGAAGCTGATGAAGCAGTAAGAATTCTGGAATGGGAAGATACATACTGTGTTGATGCCGACCATATTAATCTCACAAATGTTGACAGGTTTATCGACCATGCCGACTTTTTTACCCTGGATGTGGCCATGTATATCGGAAATGAAGCACACGCTGTAGATGTTGAGGAATTCATTGAATTATGTGTTGTTTTAGGAGAAAAGGTCGAAATTCCCGGTATTGATGAGCCAATAGTAATTACTGAAGATTTATTGAAATCGATGGCCGGAAAGTATCTTGCTGCAATTAAAGAGGCAGGCAAAATTTACAGGCACATTGTTGGTAAAAAAGGTGTTGGCAATTTTGTTACCGAAGTTTCGATGGATGAAGTGGAAACACCGCAAACACCGGTTGACATGTTTTTCATCTTAAAAATGATTGCCGACGAAAGAATTCCGGCTCAAACCATTGCGCCCAAATTTACAGGTCGTTTCAATAAAGGCGTTGATTATGTGGGTGATGTGGAACAATTTACGAAAGAATTTGAGCAGGATGTTTTGGTGATTGACTATGCAGTCAATGAATTTGGACTTCCTGAAGACTTAAAGCTAAGTGTGCATTCGGGTTCCGATAAGTTCACCATTTATCCGGTTATGGCCGAAATCATCAAAAAATACGATAAAGGAATTCATGTAAAAACAGCCGGTACAACCTGGCTGGAAGAAGTGATTGGTTTGTCGATTGCTGGTGATGACGGACTTGAAGTTGCAAAGGAAATTTGCATAAAAGCGCTGGCCCGGAAAGACGAACTTTGCGCTCCTTATGCCGATGTAATTGATATTGCCGATGCGAAACTGCCTTCACCCGAAGAAGTGGAGGACTGGACAGGTGAAAAATTTGCCAATACTTTGCGTCATATTCCCGGTCATCCTGATTATAATCCGAATTTCAGACAATTAATTCATGTTGGCTATAAAGTGGCTGCCGAAATGGGCGAAGGATATACCGGGCTGCTTAAAAAATACGCCGACGTGGTGGGCGGTTGCGTTGAGGAAAACCTTTACGATCGACATCTGAAAAGATTATTCAATTTGTAAAACCTTTGTGACCTATGTGTCTATGTAGTTCTTTTTTCACCACATAGGTACATAGATTACTAATAGAAAACCAAAGAACTATGAAAAAATATATGGACGAAAACTTCCTTTTACACACCGAAACTGCAAAGGAACTGTACCACAACCACGCCGCTAAAAAGCCCATTTTCGATTACCACTGTCATATTAATCCAAAACAGATTGCCAATGATGTACGGTTTGAAAACATCACCCAAATCTGGTTGTATGGCGACCATTATAAATGGCGTGCAATGCGTGCCAATGGCGTTGACGAAAAATATTGTACAGGCAATGCCTCCGACTGGGAAAAATTCGAAAAGTGGGCTGAAACAGTTCCTTATACGTTACGGAATCCGCTTTTTCACTGGACGCACCTTGAATTGAAAAAGTTTTTCGGAATCGATAAAGTGTTGAGTCCGGCAACTGCTAAAGAAATCTGGGATGAATGTAATGCCAAGTTGCAGTTACCAGAATATTCAGCCCGCGGAATAATCAGGATGGCCAATGTGCACACGATATGCACCACCGACGATCCTGTTGATTCACTGGAACATCACCGGCAGATAAAGGAAAGTGGTTTTGAAGTTCATGTTTTGCCTGCCTGGCGACCCGACAAGGCAATGGCTGTTGAAAACGTAAAATCGTACAACGAATACCTCGATAAACTGGCAATTGCTGCCAACATGAATATCAAATCTTATGCGGATTTAATGGCTGCGCTTGATAACCGACACCGGTTCTTTCACGATAATGGCTGCCGTTTGTCCGATCATGGTCTGGAAACTGCAATTGCTGAAGATTATTCAAATGCAGAAATCGAATATATTTTTACCAAAATCAGGGGTGGGGCAGAGCTGACTCAAATCGAAATTTTGAAGTTCAAATCGGCCATGTTGTACGAATTTGGCATTATGGATCACTCGCGTGGATGGACGCAGCAATTTCACATTGGCGCCCTTCGCAACAACAGCACAAGGCTTTTCAATCAATTGGGCGCTGATGTTGGCCTCGATTCAATCGGTGATTTTGAAATTGCACGTCCGTTGTCAAAATTGCTCGACAGGCTCGACATGAATAATAAATTGGCCAAAACTGTTTTATACAATCTGAATCCACGTGATAACGAATTGATGGCAACCATGATTGGCAATTTCCAGGATGGTACGGTGCCGGGCAAAATGCAGTTTGGTTCGGGCTGGTGGTTTCTCGACCAGAAAGATGGAATGGAAAAACAGATAAATGCCCTTTCGAATATGGGATTATTGAGCCGGTTCATCGGAATGTTAACCGATTCTAGAAGTTTCCTTTCATACACCCGTCATGAGTATTTCCGCCGCACACTCTGCAATATTTTAGGTAACGATGTTGAGAATGGTGAAATTCCTCATGACATGGATTTGCTCGGGAAAATGGTTGAAAACATCTGTTTCAACAATGCCAAAAACTACTTCAATCTTTAATTTTTTATTTAAAATTTTTAACTTATCATTTTTAATTGAACCATGAATAAAGTTGTCACTTTTGGCGAAATCATGTTGCGTTTGGCAACACCCGATTACCTCCGGTTTTCGCAAAGTAATATGCTCAGTTCCACGTTTGGCGGCGGAGAGGCCAATGTTGCTGTTTCGCTTGCTAATTTTGGCATTCCTGTTGATTTTGTTACCCGGCTCCCCAAAAACGATATCGGACAGGCATGTATGATGGATTTACGGAAATATGGAGTCGGCATTGGAAACATTGTTTGGGGTGGCGAACGCCTTGGGATTTATTTTCTCGAAACCGGTGCTGTAAGCCGTGGCAGCAAGGTGGTTTACGATCGTTCGCATTCTGCCGTGTCCGAAATAAAACCGGGAATGGTTGACTGGAACAAAGTGTTTGAAGGAGCCAACTGGTTTCACTGGACAGGAATCACACCCGCCATTTCTCAAAGCGCTGCCGATGTTTGTCTGGAAGGAATACAGACTGCCAATAAACTTGGTATTACGGTTTCATGCGACTTAAATTTTCGTAAAAACCTCTGGAAATATGGGAAAAAAGCAGGTGAAGTGATGCCTGAATTGGTTGCCGGAACCGACATCATTCTTGGAAACGAGGAAGATGCTGAAATGGTTTTGGGAATTAAACCTGAAGGTGTTGATATTAAAGGCGGTCACGTCGAAGCGGCAGCTTACGAATCGGTTTCAAAACAAATAATGAAACTGTTTCCGCGATGCAAAAAGGTAATTACTACTTTGCGTGGTTCGGTAAATGCAAATAACAACAGTTGGTCGGGTGTACTTTGGGATGGAAAAGAACTGTTTGAAGCGCCAACTTACCAGATTACTCACATTGTTGATCGAGTTGGTGGCGGCGATTCTTTTATGGGAGGACTAATTTATGGTTTGCTTACTTATTCGGGTGATGACCAGAAAGCCCTGAATTTTGCAGTAGCCGCTTCCTGTTTGAAACACACCATTTACGGTGATTTCAACCAGGTTACTCTTGACGAAGTTGAGAAACTGATGGGTGGCGATGCATCGGGAAGAGTGGCTAGGTAACCAATTAAAAATGAAAAATTAAACTGCTTGGCATGGATATAGATTTAGCTGAAAGATTGTTTCAATTTGCCGTTAACGTCATTAAATTCTTGAGGAATTTATCTAATGAGCCAGAATTCAATAATTTACGATTTCAATTGTCAAAATCATCTTCATCATCCGGAGCTAATTATGAGGAAGCTCAAGCAGCATTTTCAAAACAAGATTTTTTGTTTAAAATTGATATTTCATTAAAAGAAATGCGGGAAAGCAATTACTGGTTAAGATTAATAAATGCAACACTTTCTTTTGAAGATAACAGACTAAATGATTTAAATAAACTATTGGAAGAATCTTTAGAATTGAAAAATATTTTGGGGAAAATAGCATCTTCAACGAGAAATAATTTGAAATAATAACAATTCAGACTTCCTTAATTTTTAATTTACAATTTTTAATTTTTAATTGATTATGGCAAAATTTACCAGAATAGAAGTAGCCCTTAAAATGAAGGAAACCGGAATGGTTCCGGTGTTCTATCATAAAAATCCCGAGTTGTGCAAAAATGTGGTAAAAGCCTGTTACGATGGGGGAGTGCGGGTTTTTGAATTTACCAACCGCGGTGATTTTGCCACGCTCGTTTTTGCCGAACTCAATAAATGGACCATTGAAAACTGTCCTGAAATGATAATGGGAGTGGGATCAGTTATCGACGAGGGAACCGCAGCAATGTACATTGCACTGGGCGCCAATTTTATTGTATCCCCTGTAATCGACGAAGGAACAGCACGGGTTTGTAACAAACGGAAAATATCGTGGAGTCCGGGTTGCGGTTCGGTTACCGAAATAAACCGTGCACATGAACTTGGTGCCGAGGTGGTGAAAATATTCCCCGGTCAGCAGGTGGGAGGACCTGAATTTGTGAAAGCCATAAAAGGCCCGATGCCTTGGGCAAGCATTATGCCTACCGGCGGTGTTACTCCAACGGAAGAAAACCTGAAAGCCTGGTTCGAAGCTGGTGTAACCTGTGTTGGAATGGGTTCGCAATTGTTTCCAAACGAAGTTTTGGCGAATGAAAATTATGCTTACATTTCCGAAAAATGTGCCGATGCGTTGAAAATTATTAATAAATATCAAAAATAACTTAATTCAATCTTATGAACGAACTTAACCAAAAAGTAGGAAAATACAGGTGGACAATACTTTCGCTTGTATTTTTTGCTACGACGGTAAATTACCTTGATCGTCAGGTAATCAGTTTGCTAAAACCATTTCTTGAAACCGAGTTTCACTGGACTGAAACCGATTATGCCAATATTGTTTTTGTTTTTCAGTTGTGTTATGCACTCGGAATGCTCGGTGTTGGTTATGTTATCGATAAAATAGGTACAAAACTTGGTTATGCTCTGTCCTTATTTGCATGGAGCATTGCAGCCATATTGCATGCTACAGCCAAAAGCACTTTTGGCTTTGGTGTGTGGCGGGGTTTTCTTGGTGTCAGCGAAGCGGGTAACTTTCCGGCAGCAATTAAGGTGGTTGCCGAATGGTTTCCTAAAAAGGAAAGGGCTTTAGCCACCGGAATATTTAATTCAGGAACTAATATTGGCGCTATACTTGCCCCACTTGTTGTTCCGTGGATTGCAGTAACCTGGGGATGGCAGGAAGCTTTTGTTATTACCGGTGCGATTGGTTTAATCTGGCTGTTTTTTTGGTTCTGGCTTTATGAAATACCTGCAAAACACAAAAGACTTGCAAAAGCAGAATACAATTATATTCACAGCGATGATGATGATAAATCGGATGAGGAGATCGCACAGGATAAAGTTAAAGTACCATGGCTTACGTTATTAAAATTTAAACAAACATGGGCCTTTTTTATCGGCAAGTTTATGACCGACCCGGTCTGGTGGTTTTTCCTTTTCTGGTTACCCGCATTTTTAAAAGCCGAATATAATTTAACAGGAATGCAGGTGAGCCTGCCGCTCGCCGTACTTTACACAATGACAACTTTTGGAAGCATATTTGGAGGCTGGTTGCCGATGCATTTTATGAAAAACGGCATGGACCCGGTAAAAGCACGTAAAAGGTCGATGCTGATTTATGCCTTCTTTCCGCTGCCGGTATTATTTTCGCAGGCACTGGGACAGTATGGTATGTGGTATGCTGTAATTATCATTGGTATTGCTGCTTCTGCCCATCAGGCATGGTCGGCTAATATTTTTACAACTGTTTCCGACATGTTTCCGAAAAAAGCAATCAGCTCGGTCACCGGAATTGGTGGAATGGCCGGAGCGCTCGGAGGTATGGGGATCGCAAAATTAGCCGGCTTTATTCTCGATCATTATAAAGCTGCCGGCGATATAAAACTTGGGTATTATGTAATGTTCCTTATTTGCGGGGTAGCTTATCTTTTAGCCTGGGTTATCATGTTCAAATTACTAATTCCTAAAATGAAGAAAGTAAATATTTAAGAATTTTTTCAAAATAGAAAATCCCGGGTTGTATATTATCCGGGATTTTTTTCATATTTCAATAAAGTAATAACCTTTTTTGAAACTTCAAACCTGGGAAATCTATCTACGACTTTTGCAAAGGGAAAATCATCCTTCATTTGTTGCACGGAACTCTTTACCACATTGCCGGTGTCGCGGAGAAACTCTCTTTTGTTTTGTTTTGTTTTGACCTGCCACAGTTGCTGAAATTGACAGCAAATGAATTAGGAATTTTACATTTTTCTATTTCACAAACTTTGCCTGTTCCTTCAACAACTCCTTAAAATTATCGAGCGATTTTACGCCCGATGCATCCTGTTCCCAGGCAGCGCCAAAATAATAAGTGAGTTTTTTGTTTTCGGGTTTCAGAACAATTACATGACTGAGTTTATCTTCAGTTTGCTGAATCAACTCACTTGATTTGAAAAAGATACACATTCCCAACATATCTTTTTCCAGCGACTGTTTCCCAAAAGTTACAAAACAGCTCCAGCCGGGTTTTATGTCGGCATAAACTGCAGTTTCAGTATCGGGTAATTTTATAATTCCGGTGGCCAGATTTGGTAACGCTTTCGAAAGTTCAACCGAATATCTTGTAAGGTAACTTCCCTCTTCAATTTCAAGAGAGGAATTCACGTCTGTTTTTGTATTGCTGATTTCCCAACCGGTATATTTAACAGTTACTAAGGACGATTTCTTTCCATTTTCCACTGAACTAAGAATGCTTTCTGTTTTTTCAACCCGCACTGCTTTTTCTCCATCCCAAAATGCCAGCGTTCCAATTCCCAGCGCATCGCCCACTTTCAAAATATCCACACCCCAATCCTGCATTTCGTGATACGAATCAAATCCGTCAAGACCCACATTTTGTAAAACCATTTTATCGGTTTTCTTTCCAAAAATATCGATTGCATTGCGCCAGTCCAGATAAAGGCGGTAACCAATTTTATCCGATTCCCAGCCCGGACCTTCAAACTGAATGTCAAACGAGTGGTCGGTGTGCTTCTCGTCCACTTTCATACTTTTTACCGGTTTAAAAACGCCACCCTGATATTCGTATTGTTTATTACCGTTTGCTTTGGTTACCCATTTCCACTCGCCACCTTCTTTCAATCCAAGGTATGCTTGTGTTTTTTGGTTTTTACTGTTTTGACAAAATGCACCCGTGTTAAAGAGTGTGAAAATTGAAATAAGGATCATCAGATTTTTCATGTCGTTGTAATTTATTTGTTTAATTCAATGGCAGCCAGAATTAATTGCGCAACACCTTTTTGGTCGTTATTCACCTGTTTTTCGGTTACAAAATTATCGATATAAGATTTTGCATATTCCGAATATTTTGGATCAACCGAACTCAGTTTGTCAATCGCGCTGCCGGGAAAAGCCAGATCATATTCATATTCTGGCGCATCATTGTTGTAATAAATCAGATTGTCAAAAAGTGTCATTGATGCTTTGGCAAACCTGACTGCCCACGGAACTTGTTTTTGCCCGATATGCCGGGTTCTTGGCTTCAGGATACAACTGAAAAGTAAACCAGTAATCAGAATTGTTGCAGATATTTTCATTTTTTCAAGTTTAATCTGAACCGTAAAATTAACAACTAACACGGATTTAACAGGGGTTGAAAATCTCATTTTGCGGGTATTTCTGTAAGTTTAATTTTGATTGATATTTAATCCTTAATTTCGGCCTGGTTGACATCGAAAATTAGTCTGGCATGAATCTAAACTATAAAATTTTCACTTTTGTTTTGGTGGTTTTAATTGTAAATGCATGTTCAACCACAAAAAAGAAACCTGAAAAAATAGACCGTTTTGCGTTGGTAAACCGGCACAATGTTTTCAATAATGAGTTTGATTCACTCAGTTCTCTTTCGGTTGGAAATGGTGAATTTGCTTTTACCGTTGATGCCACAGGTATGCAAACTTTCCCTGAAATGTACGATAACGGAGTTTGTCTCGGAACCCAGAGCGAGTGGGGTTGGCACAGTTTTCCAAATACAGAGAAATACCGTTTGGATGAATCATACAAGTTTTTTGAAGTTGAAGGTCGCCAGGTTCCGTATGTCATTCAGTGGAAAGAGCCAGGAAGAAAGCAGGAAGCAGCCAACTACTTCAGGGCAAATCCGCACCGGCTTCATTTGGGTATGATAGGACTGGAACTTTTAAAACCTGATAATTCAACTGTTTTATCCGAAGAAATTTCGGGTATTAATCAGGAACTAAATGTTTGGAAAGGATTAATCACAAGTTCATTTCATATTGAAAATGATTCTTTCAGTGTCTTTACCTGCTGTCATCCGGAACGAGATTTGATTGGAGTTAAGTTGAAATCTGAAAGAATCAATAAAGGTTTGGCCGGAATCAGGTTACGTTTTCCTTATCCGACCGGTAACTTTTTAGATAATCCAACTGATTGGAACAATCCTGAAAAACACATTTCTGAAATTATAAAACAGGATTCATTTAGCGCGGTATTTACCCATTCCATTGATACTTCGATTTATTTCGTAAAAATTAACTGGACAGGAAAGGCCGAACTTCGCGAGAAGGAACCGCACTATTTTATTTTGATGCCGGATTCGGAAAATGCACAATTTTCGGTTTCTGTTGAATTCAGCGAAAAGAATGATTTTGGGGAACTACTCGTTTTTGATGAGGTTAATGAACTTTCAGAAAACAACTGGAAAGATTTCTGGGAAACCGGCGGTGCTGTTGATTTCTCTGAAACTGCCGATACTCGTTCTTTTGAATTGGAGCGTCGCGTGGTTTTGTCGCAATATTTAACCCGGATTCAGTGTGCCGGAAATTACCCGCCACAGGAAACCGGGCTTACTTTTAACAGCTGGTATGGCAAACATCATCTCGAAATGCACTGGTGGCACGGAGTTCACTGGGCATATTGGAACCGAACCGCCGTGTTGGAAAAGAGCCTCAGTTATTATTCTGACATTTTTGAGAAAGCACGCCAAAAGGCAGAATTACAGGGATATTCAGGTGTTCGCTGGCCAAAAATGACAGATTTGGAAGGAAACGATTCTCCGTCGGGAGTGGGTGAGTTTTTGATTTGGCAGCAACCACATATTATTTATTTTGCTGAATTGTTTTACCGGCAAAATCCCAACAAAGAAACTCTTGAAAAATATGCACAACTCGTTTTTGCTACCGCAGATTTTATGGCCGGTTTTGCACGGCGGGATGACGAAAATAAGCGTTACATTCTTGGTCCACCGCTGATTCCCGCACAGGAAAGCCTGGAGAAAGAGAAAACATTTAATCCGCCTTTTGAGCTTGCCTACTGGCATTGGGGTTTAAGTACTGCACAGAAATGGAGGGAGAGAATGGAATTAACCACAAACGGAGATTGGCAAAAAGTAATTGATGGACTTCCTGCTTTTGCACAAAAAAACGGACTGTACCTGGCTGCCGAAAGTGCCCCTGATTCATACGAAAATGAACATTATTATTCCGATCATCCCATGGTTCTGGCAGCTTTTGGAATGTTGCCCGGAACCGTTGAAATGGATACTGCAATCATGTCTGCCACTTTCGACCACATTGAAAAAATATGGAACTGGGAAAGAACCTGGGGCTGGGATTACCCGATGGCTGCAATGAGTGCAACGCGGCTGGGAAAACCTGAAAAAGCAATTGAACTGCTTCTGAAGGAAGTAAAGAAAAACACGTATTTAAAAAACGGACACAACTGGCAGGATAACCGTTTAAGGATTTACCTTCCCGGAAATGGTGGATTATTAACCGCAGTTGCAATGATGTGCGCCGGTTTTGATGGAAATACTGCAAATAATCCTGGTTTCCCAAAAGATTGGAAAGTGAAATGGGAAAATTTGCAGCCAATATTTTAGTTGATCATAAAAAAGTCCCGGAAGAAAAACTCACAGGACTTTTTGTCTTACAAATAAATTGATGACATCACTTTAAAACCGCAATCAGTTAACTTTCAGGTATTCTCAAATAGATTTCCCCCCAATGATTTTTGTTTTCAAATCGTTTAATCAGTTTAAATTTGTTTATCTGATTTTCAGGAAGTTTATCCCATTCTCCGGTTGAATCTAAAACAATAATATCTGCATCTTCAATGGAAGGAATATTTTGTAATTTAAATCCCTGTTTTTTGGAATGGTATCCAGTAAATGGGTCGCGCAATGCTAAAACCATATTAAATTCGGCTGCAAAAATTTTATCATCCCAGTTCTCTTTTTCACAGAACTCTACCATTTCCTTATGTACAGGCAAATAAATTGCGTATCCTAAATCAATGTCAGTTTTCCCATTTTTTGTTAACGAATAATACAGCGGCAATAATACAATAACGACAATTAACGAAAAATAAAGAAATTTAGTCCTGTACAAGGCTTGATGGAATAATATCATACTTAGCGTGATAAATAGTGGAAATGCGGGTAACATGTATCGGTAAGTATAGAAATTTACCAAAGTGAAAATCGTGAGCAGAATAATTTGAGTGATAAATAACAAGAGGATTTTACTCTTATTAATTTTCTCTTTTCGAATCATAATGATGAAAAGCGAAAGTATTGCAACTGCTGAAATAGTATTTCTGCCATACCGGGTAAAAAGAATTCCGGTTGATGATTTCAGCACCCTGAATAATTTTCCCTTTTCCAAAGTCAGATAATTCAGGTGATCGTTGAAGAAAAAAGTACCGTGAGCTTTATAAGTTAAAATCAAATGAAGGACATAAATAAATACAGGAATTGAAAGAAACAGGATCGGAATCCAAAACTGTTTTGTAGAAATCTTGTGTCGGTTTTCGACCAGATAAAATAATCCGAATCCCATTACAAAAACCAAACCTGTTTCTTTGGTAAGCACCATCAGCGTTGCAAAAAGGGCAAATAATGACCATCGATTCAATAGAAAGTAATGTATAGAAACGAATAGAAACAAGGTAAGCAGGACTTCGGGTAAAATTAGAGTTGCCTGTGCCAGGAAAAGAGATTGGACGGTGAATAAAATAGCAGAAGTATTTGCAACCGGTTTTGAAGTTTGTTTAATCAAAATGAAATAGATTGCCACCAGTAAAATAATCGAAATCAGCAAAGGCATAATTCTTACCCACCAGATCTGCGTAGTAAAAAGTTTTATCCAACCTGAAATAATGAAATAAAACAGAAGCGGGTGTCCTTTGGTATCATGAATTCCTATGGAAGCAGGCAGAATTGAAGGGCCATTTTCTGCCATTTTTATTACCGCCGGAACATACGACCAGGCTTCATCCCAGGAATAAGGCAAGTTAAGATGTGGAATTTTAATCAATACAATAAAAAACACGCATCCAATTATAACACCGTACTTAATCAGGAAATGTTTTATGTTATTCATTTGATTTGGTTGGAAATGAAAGGGCGCCAAAAAAGGCGCTCCTTCCCAATATTTCAAATTTCTTCATATTCATCACATGACTTTGAGTCATACGATGAATAAACGGCTACAATTAAAGTTTAACAGTCGTTTTTACATCGTTTGCTTTTTGCGACTCATAACTTAAAGTGATTTCGCCTTTGCCTTCAATCAGAAACTGGTATTCCACTGTTCCGTAGCCTGACACTGATAAAAACTGAATTTCAGGTTTTTGTTCCTTGTACGAAACTTTGTTCAGTCTGAAATCCTGAATTTTTCCGCCAGCTACAACTTTCCCTCCGGTTACTTTCAACATGTCAGGCGTATAAAGTTTTTTACTGAAGGCGTCAGCGGTCATCGACGAAAGCCCGTTTTTGTTTTTCAGCCTTACCCGGACCTGATTGAGGTTGTTACCTAAGTTTTTTACTTCAAAAACTTCCATCGAAATTTCGGGCGTATTTTCAGCAGCCAGAAATACCACGGCTGCGTTACGATGCACCAATTCGGGCAGCATGAACGGCTGTGGCAAACGTGAACTCATTTTTATCCAGCCGCCAATTTCAACTTCTCCATACACAGGATGATTAAATGGTTTCCATTGGGTGTACATTTCGCCTTGCATTACATAGTCGTTAAACTTTAGCTGTTCGCGGGTTTCTTCAGCATTTCCACCTCGTCGCTGGCTTGACGTTTGTTCTGCAGCAGGCTGAGCCGGTTTGTCGGTTTTTTCGCGGTAGGTTTCCTGTTCGCGCTGGAACAATTCCCCTACAAACGAGAAAATGCCATAATTAAAAAACCATTGGGCATCGGTATCGCCATAAGTCGGATAGAGGTCGTATGATGGCATGTAAACATAGCCGGGTGTGATTTTTATGGCGTTTTTGCCAATCACATCATACGCAGCTACGTCGGAAGGATCGACCCTGATCGATTTCTCAGACGGTACACGCAACCACATTCCACCGCTGTTGTGAAACGAAAATCCAACGATGATATTTGTTTTCTTTTGAATAAACTCGTTGATGGCTTTCAAACCAACACCTTCGAAAGGAAAGCTCCCGGCACCGTTCTGCACGTAGTTTGGCATCCAGTTGTTCCCCCAGTTACGGTTCGGGTCGAGGTAGCCTTCGGCATCTTCGTTGAGTTTTCCATCGTTGTCGTTGTCAATTCCTTCAGATCCGAGCAAGGTATAATCGCCTTTTTCACCGGGTTCAGCACGGACAAGAATTCGCGAGTCTTTCGGATCGGCTTTGTATTCGCCATTCGGGTCTTTAATACGCATTTGTGTAATGCTGCCGTCACCATCAAGATCATCGGGTGCATCTTCGTCAAATAATCCGTCATTGTCGTCGTCTCTGGCAATACGAATACTGCGGCTTGAACTTGGTGTGTGCGCATCTTCGAAAAAATGAAAACGGCCATCAACATTCACTACCGGAATGATGTAGTGCGCATTGCGATCAACGGTTTTGGTCACTTTCTCGTTTTCGCCATATTTTGTAAGCAACATGTTGGCGTAATACAAACAAACTTCGCCAGCCTGTACTTCATTTCCATGGATATTTCCGTCAACATAAACACCGGGTTTGGTAAATTCTTCACCGGTTTTCGGGTTGTTAATAGTGAGTGCGTAAATGTCGCGCCCTTCATCACTTTTCCCAACCACTTCGAGTTTTGTAAGTTGTGGATAAGCTGTATTCAATGCTTTCAGCGCTTCGTTTACTTCGCTGTAGTTGTAATACCTGTCGAAACGCAGCGGAACTTCAATTTTTCCTTTTGTTTCAGCTTGTACTGAAATGATTGTCGATAACAGTACAAATATTAGATTGATCCGTTTCATAATTAAGCTCCGATTTTAATTTGTTTTTCAGCCGGCCCAAAAACAGCCGATTCGATTTTTACATTGAATGTTTTCTTATCGGTTTGAATAAGCCAGGTAAGTTTTTTTACCGAGTTACCGCCGATAGCACCCAGCGGAGTGCGTTTTATTCCTTCGAGCAGCTGCATTTCGCCATCGAGAATTACAATCACCGGTGCAGGCTCGTTATTGCGCTGACCCATGGCAATCGGGTAGGGCAGGTAGCCTTTGTTTTCAATGTAAAGCTCAACTTTATAAACATTGCCGCCCATTTCCGTGATTTTTTCGCTTGAAATGCCAATTTGCGGGAGTTTGGTGGTCAAGTGCAACAACCACGGGAGCTGCGTACCCAGCAATGAATCAATCATTTCGGGTTTTGGTGTCGATTCCAGGTAAGGAACATAACCGCCAATTTCAACTTCGCCCAGTTTTGGGTGGTTGTATTTTTGCCACGGAACAAATCCTTTGCCTTCCAGTGTTTTATCAGCA
>DATITY010000349.1:0-9707 GCA_035467235.1 Draconibacterium sp.
TTCAATGGAAATGCAGGAAACGGAAATGAAGGGGCTGAGTTGCGTTATTTCGACCATAATGACAATACAATTAAATTAATGGCCTATGCATGGCCGGGAGATGGTAGTACATGGCTAAAAAGAACAACTGCATTTCAGTACAACGGGGTTGATTCTTTGGTATATTTTGTTGGGAATGGCCCGTCAACAGGAGGTGCAGAACTGTTTGTGGCATCAGCAATCGGAAGCCAGGCTGAATTGGTTTATGCATTGGATCCTTCAGGTTCTACCCCGCATAACTTAAAATCATGGAAAAATGCGTTGTATTTTACATCCATTAAAGTCCCAAGATTGTTCCGGTATCAATTTACTGTGGCACCTAAACTAATTGCAGAAGGAAAGATATTTGTTGACTATTCCAACATGCAGGATACATTTAAAATTAAAGTTTCAATATCGAATGCTGAATCGCTCACAAACAAAATTGTAAAAATTGAACCTTCGGATAATACTGAGCTTTTTAAAATCAGCAAGGACAAAGAAGGGCCTTTTGGATTTGATGCTGTTTACACAGGGAATAGTGGAGTTGACTCATTCTATGTTGTAGCTAATCATAAAAAAATGTCCCCTGATGGATTTAAATTTGATGCCAACCTGAGAGCTGTACATCTCGAATTGGATACTATGGTAATTGGAGGAAAAGCCGTTCTTGAACCCGTTTTCAGAAATGAACTTATTTACCATGTTGACCTTGGAAATACCACTGCTAATATTGATAATAGTGTTGATGTTCCCGGATCATATCAATCAGTTTTCGATCAACCGTACGGACCAGACGCTGTTACTGGTAAAAACTGGGGTTTTAAAACAGATGGCTGGGGCTGGACAGGCTCGGGCAATAAATGGAATACCATGCGCGAAGCTAATTATCAGGCAAATCCTGAAGGTCAATTCTATGATTTGGAAGTTGAACCAGGTGATTATGTTGTTCAGATTGGCTGGTACGAAAACTGGGGATCGAGAACTCAGGATGTAACAGCAAACGGTGTTGTTGTTGTCCCTGAAATAGTATCACTACCAAGTGATTATTTAGTGGAAGAATTTGAAGTTTCTGTTGCAGCAAACATGCTTTCCCTGGGATTTAAATCATTAAATGGCAACAACGCATATTATTCATGGTTCAAAGTGGGTAAAAAATGTGTTGGTGATGACTGTGCTACAAAATGTTTTGATCCGATGTGCCAGTTACGGACTTCTTTATACACTGGGGTTCCGGTAAGTGCAAAAACTGATTTTAACATATCTTCGTTAAAGGTTTATCCAAATCCGGCTAATAATTCAGTTAATATTGCATTGGATCCAAATCAATTTGAATCTGTTCAAATGATTGATTTAACCGGAAAAGTAGTATTAAATTCAAATATTGAACATAGTATTACAAGACTCAATATAAGCCATTTGCAAAATGGAATTTATCTGGTAAAAGCATCTGGCCAGCAAGGCGTAAAAATACAGAAACTCATAATTTCTAAATAATTATAATTTAAAGAGGTTATCTCAAAGTAAAAGTTTATCTCACTCAAAATTGAGCAAAGTCGAATAGTTTGTTTTTCATTAAATGAATTATTCGGCAATGCTCAATTTAATGACTTAACGGATATAGAGACATCCTTTATTTTTTACTATACCAATAAAAAAGGAAGTTAATGAAACGAATAATCTATCTATTCCTTGCCTCATTATTACTCTTTCATCACAATATTTTAGCTTCAAATAATTCTGAACCACAAATAACGGTTCCACAGGAAGAACACACGGTTAAGGGTAAAGTTATCTCAGGAACAGACAATCTTACTTTGCCCGGAGTTAATATTGTGGAAAAAGGTACGATGAATGGAACCGTTACTGATTTTGACGGGAATTTTACTATTAAAGTATCCAGTCCCAATGCAGTGTTAAAATTTTCATCTATAGGATTTGCCCAGATGGAAGTTGAAATAAACGGAAGGACATCAATTGATGTAGTAATGGAGGAAAATATTGAAAAGCTGGAGGAAGTTGTGGTTGTTGGATATGGTATTCAAAAGAAAGCAGATGTTACCGGGGCCATTTCCACAATTAAAACAGAAGAATTAACTTCTATTCCTGTAACAAATGTAGCTACTGCCATGCAAGGAAGAGCTTCCGGAGTGCAGGTTGTTCAAAATTCAGGATCTCCGGGTGCCGATGTTTCTATTAAAATAAGGGGAACCGGTACTATAAATAATTCCGATCCACTATATGTTGTAGATGGCTTCATTACAGAGGATATCAATTTTCTAAATCCGGATGATGTTCAGGACATTCAAATTTTAAAAGATGCATCATCTTCAGCAATTTATGGTGCACGGGCAGCAAATGGTGTAATAATAGTTACAACCAAAAAGGGGAAAGAAGGAAAACTAAAAATTAACTTTAATACTTACTGGGGAACATCCGATTTTTGGAACCAACCCGAAATTATGGACAAGTACCAGTATCTCGATTTATATCAAGCATCGCATGGAGGCCAGCAATTACTGGCATCTGCCCGCGATACACTGCTTTTTAATGATTATGCCGCAGAAAACTTGATGGATCACATCAGCCAAAAAGGAATGGTTTCTAAATATAATCTTCAGGTTTCAGGTGGAACAGATAAAACAAAATATATTATTAGCGGCTTGTACAGCAGTGAAGATGGCATCATTAAAAAATCAGACCAGGTAAAAACTTCGTTTCGTCTGGGTATCGAAACCAAGCTTACTGATTACATGAAACTGAATTTAAACAGTATTTTTACCAATAGTACAAGAGGAATTGTTACTGAAGGTGGAGACAATATTTTTCAATATGCTTTAAGCACTGAGCCTCATTTGACATTGCAGCCTGAAACGGCATTTAACTGGAAAGGAAACGAGTTGGTCTCGGTGGATGAAGCCCTGTCATGGAATCCATATACCAGGTTGTGGTATGCTGATATGAATGAGAGCACAAATCAATTTGTAAATAATTTAGAACTGGCAATAAATTTGGGAAAGTCGTTCATATTCACAACACGGGCCGGGCTGGATAATTTATACCAAACTAATACTGATTTTCGTAAACGAAGCGACCCTGCTATTTATGTTTATTATGATGATATAAAATATGATGATAATACATACCAGGAAAGACACGAAAAAAGAACAAAATGGCAGGTTGAAAACATTTTATCATATAATAAATCAATTAATGAGCACAACGTTAATTTGGTTACTGCCTTTGCATTGGAAGGTTATAACAGAGAATATATAATAGCACGAAAAGCAATGGCACCAGGTTATGATCCTGAATTTCAATCGCTTGATGCAGCATATTTAAGCCCAACCAATTCAGGTAGTGAAACCAGTTGGACTTCCGTTGGTATTCCATTCAGGATAGATTATAACTATAAACATAAATATTTTTTCCAGTTTAACTTCAGAGCCGATGCTTCATCTATCTTTAGTGAAGGAAACAGGTGGGGTTACTTTCCATCAGTTTCAACAGGTTGGACTTTGACCGAAGAATCTTTTCTGCAGGAAACCGATTGGTTAACTCATTTAAAAATCAGAGCAAACTGGGGTGCATCGGGAAATAACCGAATTGATGAATATGCAAGTTATACATTAATAAGCACAAGCAATAACTTCTATGCTTATGGCAGAAACACATTGTATAAACCGGGATGGAGCGCTTCAGGAATGGGAAATCCGGATATACTATGGGAAAAAACAAGTGCCGGTAACCTTGGAATTGATTTCGGATTATTCGAATACAGCGTATCCGGTTCTTTTGATGCATTTTTAAGAAAAACATCAAATATGTTACTTAAACTTCCAATGGTTTTATCCAGCGGGATGTCTGGATCTGAACCCTGGCAGAATGCAGGCGAAGTAACTAATAATGGATTTGAGATAACTTTGGGTTGGAAAAAGAAAATACAAAAGTTCGAATTCGACATTAACGGAAACTTTACTAAAATTAATAACAAAGTAACAAAGTTAGGCGACGAAGGAAATCCTGTTTGGGGAGGTTATTTAAGTAATGCCGACTTAAACTCATATACAACATATACTGCTGTTGGACAACCCATTGGTATGTTTTATGGATGGAAAATTGATAAAACAAAATATGACAACGGAATCTGGCACGAACAGGACAGGGAAAATATTAGCCTTAAACCGGTACCAAGTGAATATACAGTACCAGGCGATTTCATGTTTATGGATTTAAACAGCGATAATAAAATCGATGAAAATGACAAAACCTATATTGGAAACCCACACCCCGATTTTATGTATGGTTTAAATATGGCTTTCAGATATAGTGGCTTTGAACTTACCATCTTTTTCCAGGGTGTTCAGGGTAACGAAATTTTCAATGTGCAGAGGTATAACTTTTATGGATATCATGGAAGTAATAATGCAGTTCAGGGTTTAATCGAAAACTCATATACCACAAACAACGAAAGCGCACCTTATCCAAGATTAACCAATACAATTGATTATAACCGCAATTACAGGGTCTCCGACTTTTATGTCGAAGATGGTTCGTACCTGCGACTGAAAAACTTACAATTTGCATATACCTTTCCAAAAAACCTTGTTGAAAAAATAAAACTGGGAAATCTGAAAGCTTATATTGGAGGGTACAATCTGATAACTATAACGGGATATACAGGATTCGATCCTGAAATAGGAAATGAGAGCAATACATTTATGGGAATCGACAGGGGAGCATATCCTCAGGCAAGGACTTTTATGGCAGGAATAATCATGGACATTTAATTTTGAAGCAATGAGAAACAAAATAATTTCAATCTTAATATTTCTTACATTCTCAACCGGATGTAACGATTTCCTAACAGCAGAATTGGAAGGGAAAGCTACCGAAGAAAATTTTTATTCTACAATAAACGAATTTCAGGTAGCTCTAAACTCAGCATATACTGTACTTCGAACCAGTGATTTTCAGAACACTTTAGCGTTTATTGGTGATGCGTTAAGCGATGATTTCATTTATCAGGCCAGTACTTATGCTAATTTTGGTGATGAAGGCTTAAAATTGCAGAATTTCAATATTACTTCAGAAAATAGCTGGGTTGGTACCTGGTATGCCATAAATTATGAAGGAATTTATAAAACCAATCAGTTGCTAAGTCATATCAACGATGATATTCAACTGAAATATGTTGAAGGTGTGAATGACACAGATCTCCTCCGCTGGCAACACATTTACGGACAGGCTTTGTTTTTAAGGGCATATTACTACTTTAATCTGGTACGGACTTTTGGTGGTTTATCTATAATTCCTGAAATTCAGAATATTGAAAATCCTGCAATTCCCCGGTCAACTGTTGAAGAAACTTATAAGTACATCGAAAAAGATTTAAGAACAGCCTGCATTCTTTTAAGTGAATTTATTCCGAGTGAAGATTATGGCGAAGTCAGCCAGTATGCCGGATTGAGTTTACTGATGAAAGTATTGATAACACAGGCAAAACAGGGTGAAAATTCAGAATTTTGGGAAGAAGCAAAAAAAATTGGGAAAACAATTATAACCAATTACGGAGATCCGGCTGCTTCACTTTCATATAATGATGTTTTGAAAATGGAAAAATTCTATCCTGATATGACCTGGGAAGAATGGAAAACAACGTTCAAATTAGATATGAGAATTGATGATTTTGAGAAAACAGAAATGGCGAAACCAAATGGAACCGGAGTTTATCAGAATTTCGTAACAATGAGCACCAAACATGGGCTTACTCCCTGGCCGCAAATGTTACGGATCAGCTATCAAAATCTCACCCAGAACAAAGAGCCAATATTCGTGGTTTTAAGCATGAATGCAACTGCTGTGGATCCTTCACAAATAAATCTGTTAAATCAAACGGACGATTTATATAATACTATTTTTTGTCCTTCAAAATCGTTAATGGATTTAATGACAGCTTATGAAGGAATCGACCCAAGAAATTTTTATGGATGTTATTCGCATAATATGCAACCTATTGGTTACAATCCTCCTGAGTATAATGAGTATTGGGGTGGCGTTTTTACTGAAAATTTCCAGCGGTTTGTAAAGTTCTTTTTAATTGCCAATACCGAAGTACCACCGGGAGGTGGAGGTTCTCCACGCAATATTACTTTATTGCGCTATTCCGATGTATTGTTGATGTATGCTGAAGCGCTAAACGAAACCGGTGACAGAATTACTCCTATTAATATAATTAATGATATTAGGGCGAATTTAAAATCATCAATTCAAAAAATCGACAATATTTTTAAATATGAGCTCGCTTATGGTCCGTATGTTTACGTGCGTGATAAAATTAGAATAGAACGCAGAAAAGAACTTGCAGGCGAACGGGAAAGGTATTTTGACTTGTTGCGTTACGGTGAGGCTGGAGATGTTTTGACTGAAGCTTACAAAGCCGAAGTTGCCATATCAAAACAATATTTAAATTTTGTGAAAGGTGTTCATGAGTTGTTACCTATTCCACAGGTAGAGATTGAACTTTCGCATGGTATAATTAATCAGAATCCAGGTTATTAATTTAACAACTCAAATGATGAAGAGAATTATTAATAAAATAGCCATAATTACATGCGTTTCGCTTTTTATACTGGCATGTAATACGGAGTACGATATTTTCGTAGAACCTAAGGCAGAAATGACACTCAGCAAAACAACGGTAGATGTTTTGGAACCTGTTTATATTACAAATACAGGATCAGGTGAAACATTTACTTTTTGGCCGGGTGACGAAGGACAGGATTATTCCAAAATTGATGAATCAAAAAATACCGGATTGGCTCCAAACAGAGGAATTGATTTTGAATACACGTATTTGCGTTCAGGCACATACACAATCACTTTAATAGCATCAAGTTACGATGAAGAAACCGGTAAGTTTGTTCAAAATCTCAGCTCTGCTGTGATTACAGTAAATCCGGGGAATAATGGAAATAATTTTACCAGCTTTGCTATAGATAATGCCTTATCAGGGTACAGCCCTGAAGGAACTATAGAAGGAAGTAAGATTACAATACCGGTTGGATTTATTAACAGAGCTCAAGGTATAAGTGATAAGGATTATGCAGCGCTCATAAACAGAAGGCCACCGCTTTTTAGTGTTAACAGTTCAACAGCTAAAGTTTACAGCGAAGAAGGAACTCTTTTGATTGGGAGAGGTGACGATAATTATAAATTAAATTTAATTAATGAAACTACACTTGATCCCATTATCAGAAAATTTACGGTTGTTCAGGATAATCTACCACACGAGTATTCGGTAGCTGCTCTTTTTTATCCCGAAATTTCCGGGTTAAAAGTAATGGGTTTTACTGCGAAAGAATATTCAAAAGATGGTTTGACCAGTGTTTCGGAAGATGAAATAGAACAACTTCAGCTGGCTTACCCGGGGCAAACTTTCTATGGAGTTTTTATTGTTGGGGTAAAACCTGATAAATTGAAAACTGCAGTTTTAAGTTTTAATCTGTCAGATGGCGCTTCTCTTCATTTAAAAAGTACCGGTGAAGAAATTATTAGCGGAACAACTCCGGTTGATATTTCTACCCCCCCCGTAGATTTTGAAATCAGAAGAACAATTAGCGGATTTAGTATCAAATCAGAATTTAAGATTTATACTACGGTTTTTTAAAATGGCTTTAAAAAGAATGTATTTAATCTGATCGAAATTGTATCAGTACAATTTTGATCAGTTTAAATCTCTGAATTTAATTTTACCAAAATAATACGGACATGTTGAAGTTTGCAATAATTACTTGCGGTTTATTCCTGTCTGCTTTTGCTTGTTACAAACCAGCAGATGCTCAGGACTTTGTGGTTCCTGTTGCTGACTATTCCTTTGATAATAACCTGGTTGTTGATAAAACAGGGAACACAGAACTTTATCTCCGCAATAGTACAAGTTTGTTCGATGACCAGGAAAGAGGCAAGGTTTTACGGTTTTTATCTGCACAGAAAAGTTATGCTGTTTTTAATAAGCAATTAATTAATTCCGATAGTTGTACCATTTCATTCTTTTTCTATTGGGAAAGTGCCGGGGCAATGTCATGGCATCAGATTTTCGAAATACATAATGCAAAAACGAATTCAAATCTCTATTTCACACCTCAAAATGGCTGGGGAAGCAATCAGTGTTCATTAATAAGCGATTGCAAGGAATACAGCAGTTATGAAAATGTTGATGCACGGCAGCTTTTGAAAAATACCTGGATGCACATTGCAGTTACATTCAATGGGAAATTGGCTTCCATTTATATCAATGGTCAACTTGCTTCAAAGAGATATACGATGTTTACGCCCGAACTAATACATGGCGATTCGCTTTATTTGGGTGGAAATCCTAAACGGTCAAACAACTACTATATTACGGCAAGACTTGATGATATAAAAATATTTGATGTGGCGCTGACAGCCAACCAGGTTCAGTCTGTTTTCAAAGGAGAAGAAATTCCCGAACCTGAAGGTTCAGAAACAGTTTGGGAAACCACTGGCACACCTGTTCAACTTACAATCGATCTGGATGCTAAAAAACAAAACATTCAGAATTTTGGTGCGTCGGATGCATGGAATACCGAACAGATTGGAAAATACTGGCCAACTGAAAAAAAAGATAAACTTGCTAAACTGTTATTTAGTACCGAAAAAGATGGGAATGGAAATCCACTGGGAATTGGATTGTCAGCCTGGAGGTTTAACATTGGCGCCGGAACCGCCGAACAGGGCGCTGCCAGCAGAATAAGCAATGAATCACGACGGACGGAAGGTTTTCTAAACGCTGATGGAAACTCATATAACTGGAACAAACAGGCCGGACAGCAATGGTTTTTGAAAGAAGCTGTTTATAAATACAATGTCCGTCATATTATTGGGTGGGTAAACAGTCCACCTGTTTTATACACACAAAAGAATCTGGGATTTCGTGATTATGGAACTCCAATCTCAACCATTTTAAAACCGGAGTATTTCGATGAGTATGCAAAATTTCTGGCTGATGTGGCAGAACATTTTAATCAGGAAGGAGTTCATTTCGATTACATAAGCCCGTTGAATGAACCTCAATGGAACTGGTCGCCTTCAACGAGTGGAGGCACTGTCGATCAGGAAGGAACACCCTGGACTAACCAGGAAATTCATGATGTTGCAGTTGCCATTGATAGTGAATTTTCAAACCGGAATATTGATACAAAAATATTTGTTACTGAGGCAGGTTCAATTGAGCATCTTTTAAGGGGAACAGGTCATGCCAGTAGTCAGTTGTCAAAATTCTGGAATTCAAATTCATCATTCTCACTGGTTGGCAAAGCTTCATCTTCAAACATTGTTTCTTTTCATAGTTACTGGAGCGATTATGGAAATTTGTTGGTCGATGAGCGAAATTCTCTTTTTAATAATGCTAATTTATTAAATCCTGTGCCGGAGTTGTGGCAAACCGAATATTCTCTTTTAGGTTCAGGTTACCGTGAAGGTTTTCCCGGCTCTCAAAAGTTGTCGGAAATGGACTGTGCACTTTCGCTGGCAAAAGTAATTGTCGCCGATTTAAATATTGCAAATACAACCGCATGGCAATGGTGGACTACTTTTGAAAAGTGGAAACACGATGGAGAGTCGCGGTTTAGTTTGATTGAAGCTTTTACAAATAACAACAACACCGA
>DATITY010000350.1:0-6336 GCA_035467235.1 Draconibacterium sp.
GATTTGCGTTCCAAATTTTCACTTCCAGTTTTATTGCTGAATGTGAAGAAAAATGAAGGTTTTACAAAACAAAAACTGGTTGAACAACTTTTGAAAATTAAAGGATTGCAGAACTTCAAAACAATCGTATTTTTCAATGAAGGCGCCGATTTGAAAGATATATTCACAATAATGTGGTTGCTGGGTGGAAATCTGGAACCTGAACGTGATGTTTCAGTTTTCGATACTAAAAGTGGAAGGCAAGTGGTTTTTGTTGACGCCACTTTTAAAACCAGCGAACACGACAATTTTAAGCGCGAATGGCCAAATGTGGTAACCATGGATGACCAAACAATTTCGGCAATCGATAAAAGATGGAACGATTTGGGAATAGGTGAGTTTATTCAAAGTCCTTCGCTTAAATTTAAAAACCTTGTAAAAGGGGAAGGTGCGGTAAGAATGTTGTAGTTTATGCCATACAGAAATTTAAAATAATCTATAAATGTTATTTATAAATGACAAAAATTAGTAAATTTGGTTGTTCGTCATTTATAAAAATTCTAAAATGAGACCTTACATAAATAGAGCGATTTATAACAGCCAGATTGAGAGATATATTGGAAAAGAGATAATAAAAGTGCTGATTGGTCAGCGAAGAGTTGGTAAAAGTTACCTTTTGTTTCAGATCATCGACATGATAAAATTTCGGTTTCCAAATTCAAATATTATTTATATAAATCTTGAAATCAATGAGTTTGATAAATTAACTTCTCCTGATTTGCTTTATGAATACATAAAGTCAAAATCAAAATTAAATGAACTTAACTTCTTGTTGATAGATGAAATTCAAGTGCTTACGGGTTTTGAAAAAATTTTACGAAGTTTAATTGCAGAAGGAGGTTTCGATATTTATTGTACGGGGAGCAACGCAAAAATCCTTTCCGGTGAGCTTGGAAGTTATCTTGGGGGTAGATATATTGAGATTCCGGTTTACACTTTAAGTTATAACGAATTTTTACATTTTCATAAGTTTTCAGACACACCCGAAAGTCTGGATAAATACTTAATGTTTGGAGGGCTTCCGTATTTAATTCACCTTGAATTTTCGGAGGATACCATTTTCGATTATTTGAAAAACATCAGTAATTCAATCCTCTTTCGCGATATTATTTCCCGGTTCGAAGTAAGAAATGTTGATTTTCTTGTAAGATTGATTAAATATCTTGCAAACGAGACCGGTAACCTGATTACAGCCAGGAGTATAGCAAAATATATTAAATCACAGAATTTAAATGTTTCAATTACTGCCATCTTGAATTATCTGAATTATCTCACTTCAGCAATGTTAATTTCGAATGTAAAACGTTCTGACATACAGGGTAAAAAAATATTTGAAGTAGGGGAGAAATATTATTTTAATGATGTTGGACTTAGAAATGCAATTGCTGGTTTTTCTCCTTTTGATTTAGGACAAATTGTTGAAAATGTAGTTTTTCTTCATCTGAAAATAATAGGATATTCAGTATTGATTGGAAAGCAAAATGAAAAAGAAATAGATTTTATAGCAGAAAGGAAAGGTGAGAAAATTTATATTCAGGCGGCAGTGCGCATTACTGAAAAACAAACCATGGAAAGAGAATTTGGAAATCTTTTAGCAATAAAAGACAATTACCCTAAATATGTTATTACGCTTGATGAATTTTCTGGTTCAAGCTTCGAAGGGATTATTCATGTTCCATTGCGAAAGTTTCTTGTAGATTATAGCTGAGTAAACAGGTTTATATTAAACAATATAGACAAGTTCCAGAATCTTCTCCAGCCACTGTGCATCAACATCCGAAAAAGAGGCTTTGTCTGAACTGTCAACATCCAGTACGCCGATAATTTTTCCGTCGCGGTTTTTAAAAGGCACTACAATTTCTGAGTTCGAGCGCGAATCGCAGGCAATGTGGCCGGGAAAAGCATGAACATCTTCAACAACAACAGTCTCTTTTCTGTTAAATGCAGCCCAGCAAACACCTTTGTCTTTCTCCAAAATCTGGCAGGCAACCGGTCCCTGGTAAATATTCACAGTCATTTCACCCTTATCGATGAGGTAAAAACCTGTCCAGAAAAAGTACTCCAATTTATGGTGCAAAACTGCCACAATGGTTGCCATTCGTGCCTGCGCGTTGTTGCTTTTTCTTATCAGTGTTTCCAGTTGTTGGTAAATCCGGTTGTAACGGCCTTCTTTTTTCTTGTCTTCCATGCTTGAAACTTCTCAGTAATTTGCACGAAATAACAAAAAATGAAGAATTTAGAACTCCCAAAACTTAAATATTTTAAAAGTTCACAATTTATCATTTTGAAATTCAATCCTGGGTTCCGTTCTTTTTCCTTATTTTTGCCCCCCTAAAACAGCAAGCAATGGCACAAAAACCTTCAATTCCCAAAGGAACCCGCGATTTTTCACCTGCCGAAATGGTGAAACGGAATTATATTTTCGAAACGATAAAAGAAGTATTCCGTTTGTATGGATTTCAACCCATAGAAACTCCTGCAATGGAAAATCTTACGACCTTAATGGGAAAATACGGCGAGGAAGGCGATAAATTACTGTTTAAAATTCTGAATTCAGGCGATTTTATTTCAAATGTTTCCGATGAACTTTTAGCAGAGAAAAATTCAAATAAACTTACTTCAAAGATCTCCGAAAAAGGTTTACGTTACGACCTCACAGTGCCAACTGCACGATTTGTTGTTCAGTACCAAAACGAAATAACTTTCCCGTTTAAACGCTACCAGATTCAGCCTGTCTGGCGTGCCGATCGTCCACAGAAAGGCCGTTATCGCGAGTTTTACCAGTGCGATGTAGATGTGATTGGCAGTAACAGTTTACTCAATGAAGTAGAGCTGGTGCAGATTATTGATGATGTTTTTTCGCGGTTGAAAATAAATACAATCGTCAAAATCAACAACCGCAAAATCCTCTCAGGAATTGCTGAAGTGATTGGCGAAAACAGCCGGATTGTGGATATTACCGTTGCTATTGACAAACTCGATAAAATCGGCCTGGAAAAAGTAAATGCCGAACTTGCTGAAAAAGGTGTTTCTTCGGAAGCCATCGAAAAACTGCAACCCATTCTTGCACTGAAAGGCAGTACCTCAGAAAAAATCGCGCAACTGGAACAAATTCTTCTAAATTCTGAAATTGGATTAAAAGGAATTGCAGAAATTAAGAAACTATTTGGCTATCTCGATAATTTACAATTGGATACGGGAGTTGAGCTTGATCTCACTCTCGCTCGTGGACTGAATTATTACACAGGCGCAATTTTCGAGGTGAAAGCCCTCGGTTTTGAAATGGGAAGCATTTGCGGTGGTGGTCGTTATGATGATTTGACAGGGATTTTTGGTTTGCCCAATGTATCTGGAGTTGGCGTTTCGTTTGGTGCCGAACGGATTTATGATGTTTTATTGCAGGCCAACCTTTTCCCACAGCATTCTGCTGAAACCACAAAAGTAATGTTTGTGAATTTTGGTGAAAAAGAGGAATCGTACTGCTTACCGGTTTTGGCCAATTTAAGAAAAAATGGAATCAATGCCGAAATCTTTCCTGACAGCACAAAAATGCAAAAGCAGATGAATTATGCCAATAAAAAAGAGATTCCTTTTGTGGTTCTGGCGGGAGAAACTGAGATTCAGAATCAAACATTCACATTAAAAAATATGGAATCGGGTGAACAAAAAAGTGTTTCGGCCGAAGAACTGATAAAAATCCTTTCCCAATCCTGAATCAAACCCGACATTGCCGGAAAAAAATTCATGACAACGCAAATTCATAAAATCACCCCCGAAAACCTCACTTTCGAAATTATTCAGCACATACTGGAAAACGATGTTAAATTGGAGCTTTCAGAACAGTCAAAGCAATTGATACTAAAGAGCAAGTATTTTCTAGACAAAAAACTAAGTGAATCAGACAAACCAATCTACGGAATCAATACTGGTTTTGGCGCACTTTGTAATATTGTTATATCGAATGATGAATTAAGTAAATTACAGGAAAACCTGGTGATTTCACATGCCTGTAATATTGGGCCTGAAGTTCCGGGAGACGTCGTAAAACTGATGTTGCTGTTAAAGGTTCACGCGCTTTCGAAAGGTAATTCAGCAGTTCAATTAATTACAATTCAACGAATTATCGATTTATTTAACAACAATGTTTTACCACTGGTTTACGAACAGGGTTCATTGGGTGCCAGTGGCGATTTGGCACCGCTGGCAATGCTTTTCCTGCCGTTGCTTGGTTTGGGTGAAGTAAATTTTGAAGGTAAGAAAACAGAGGCAAAAACAGTTCTCGAAAAATTCGGCTGGCATCCCATAAAACTCGAGGCAAAAGAAGGATTGGCGCTGTTGAACGGTACTCAATTCATGAGTGCACATGGGGTTTACATGTTGTTAAAAACTTTCCGGATTGTTGATCAGGCAGATATTATTGGTTCGCTTTCACTCGATGCTTTCGACGGACTGCTTGAACCTTTCTCCGAAAATATCCAGAGAATCAGGCCACATAAGGGTCAGATAGAAACTGCCGCGAATTTCAGACATATCCTCGATGGTAGCGAAATGCAGGCAAAACCAAAACCACACATTCAGGATCCGTATTCTTTCCGGTGTATTCCGCAGGTTCACGGAGCAGTGCGGGACACGGTAAAATATGCAGCAACAATTTTCGAAACAGAAATAAACTCAGTTACAGACAATCCTACAGTTTTTCCGGATGATGATCTGATTGTTTCAGGCGGTAATTTTCATGGCGAACCGCTGGCTTTGGCACTCGACTTTCTGGCAATTGCAATCAGCGAACTGGGCAGTATTTCTGAGCGTCGAATTTACCGGCTTATTTCGGGAGAGCGCGGATTGCCGGCTTTTTTGGTGGCAAATCCCGGTTTAAATTCAGGTTTTATGATTCCGCAATATGCCGCTGCATCAATTGTCAGTCAGAATAAACAGCTTTGTACACCATCTTCTGTCGATTCAATTCCATCCTCAAACGAGCAGGAAGACCATGTAAGCATGGGTGGAAATGGGGCAACAAAAGCTTTAAAAGTTGTGCTGAATACAGAGAAAATTCTGGCCATTGAACTTTACAATGCGGCACAGGCAATGGATTTCAGACGACCAATTAAAACTTCGCCGTTTCTTGAAAAATTTATGCAGGAGTACCGCAAAAAGGTTGAATTTGTTCAGTTTGATGTTTTGATGTACGAAGGAATTAACAAGACCATTCAGTTTTTGAATGAAACTGGAATACGAAGATTATAATGGATTTTCAGGGTTTTTAAATAGGTTTCTCCTTGTACCTTGTCGAAATGACATCAACATAAAATAAAAAGCCGGAAGGTTAAAAACTCCCGGCCTTTAGTGTCGATTTTTTAAATGTCTTTTGGCAGAATATGTAAAACTCTGAACTTCAGCTTAAATAGATTCGGTTTCTACAACTTTCGACAGAATTTCGGCATACGGCAACAACAGGTATTTTTTACCGTTGTAATCGATTTCCGTTCCCGCGTACTTTTTGTAAAGAACCTCATCACCGGGCGCTATTTCTGCATTTTCGATGTTACTGATTGCAACTACTTTTGCAATTTCCTGTTTCTCCTGCGCAGAGTCGGGGATGATAATTCCCGAAGCAGTTTTTTGTACCGATTTGTCTTCCGACAATTCCAACAATACATTTTGGTTAATAGGCTGTAATTCCTTCATTTTTAGAATTCTTTAATTAAACATTTATAATTAAGACTGCCGTCAGTTCATTTTTGCGAACTTCAAACAATCAAAGATTTCATTTATTTGCAGTTAGGAGCAGTTTTTCAATGTTTTCCTGAAACATCTTTTTCGTGTCTTCCTTTGAACGGCCAATTCCCGAGGTCATTGATGGTTTTCCATCTTTCGGAATGTAAAGAAAAGCAGGAATTCCGCTAATTCCAAATACACCCGCCAATTCACGTTCTACTTCGGTATCAATTTTATAAATGGTAATTTTTCCGGCATACTCTTTCGAAATTTCTTCAAGAATCGGGGCTGCTGTGCGACATGGGCCACACCAGTCGGCATAAAAGTCTATCATAGCCGGTTTGGTTCCTTTGTATTTCCACTCTTGAGGCGAATTTTCATAATCCCAAACTTCAGCCAGAAATTTAGCTTTAGTAAGCTTTACAGTTCCTCCTTCATTAACATTACTTTGTGAAACTGTTTCTGCAGGTGAATCAGTAGTTTTGTTTTCGTTGCCGTTGTTTTTTGCCTGACCTGCATTACAGCTCTGCAACGAAATTACTGCAACTGCCAGGATGAATAATAACTTTTTCATTTTTG
>DATITY010000351.1:0-3764 GCA_035467235.1 Draconibacterium sp.
CCGATGTAATTGTAAAGGTACGCAACATGATGACTGGGTTCATTTCCATGGGCATACTGGCCGATAAGACCTGTAACATCTTCGGTATCTTCGCCCAACAATTCTGAAGATTGGGTAAATAAACTGTCAAGCATCATTTCAAAACCGCTTTCGCCACCCATCAATTCAATCAAACCGGGCATGTCGTGCGGGGCAAAAAAAGAATACTGCCAGGTGTTTCCCTCCACGCAATGCGGATTTCCGTATTCGGCAAACCGCGGATGAAAAGGTTCGTACCAGCTTCCGTCGCTGTTTTTTCCCCTGAAAAGATGGTAGTTCGGGTCGAACAGATTTTTGTAATTCTGCGACCGTGCCGTGTATTTTTCGTAACCGGCTGAATCGCCCGCCATTTTTGCCACCTGCGCGATGCACCAGTCGTCGTATGCATATTCCATCGTTTTCGAAACGGTGCCGCTTTGTTCGAGGTCGGTGGGAACAAAGCCATACTTCCGGTAAAAACCGAGTCCTTTTCGTTCGGTTTCAGAAACAATTTTCAATGCTGTGTAAATTTCATTCAAATCGTATTTCCCGATTTTTTTTGTAAGTGCATCGGCAATCAGAACTGCTGCGTGGTATCCAATCATCGAACCACCTTCATTTCCGGCTATTTCCCAGTAGGGCAATTCGCCGGTCTGACGGTATTTTGCCAGCATCGAGTGAATAATGTTTTCCTCCAATTTGGGTTGCATCAGCGCCAGCAGCGGATTTAGCGCCCTGAAAGTATCCCAGAGCGAAAGAAGTGTGTAATGTGTATAACCTTCGGCCTTTTCGGGCTGATGGTTAAAATTCTTGTACATTCCATCGGCATCCGAAAACGATACTGGGCAATGTAACAATGATACAGCGAAGTGTAGAAAATGGTTTTCAGGTTTTCATCGCGCGAAGTGACCTTGATTTTTGAAAGTTCTTCGTTCCATTTTTCGCGGGTGGACTGCAGCATTTTATAAAAATCCCATCCAAAAGCATCGGCAGTTTTCAGGTTGTTAAGCGCTCCTTCCTCACTGACAGAAGAAATAGCTATTTTCAGCAACAATTCGTCACTTTCCAGTCCATTAAAAGTAATTACTGCGGCTACTTTTTTTCCTTTTGCCGATTTGCCACCAGCCGGTTTTTCATCGGCATTAAAAACCCTGAATCCGGTTGATTTCCGCGAAAACTGCATGGCAAAAAACACGCGGTGTACATTGGCTTTTCCGGTGGAAAAACGGTATCCAGTAACCAGTTCCGGCGAACGGTAGTTCACAAATGTTTCAATGGGGGTATCGGTGTTGGTAAAACCGAGGTCGATAACAATGTGCTGTTCAGTGGCTTTGTGGTCAAAATAGTAACGGTGCATGGCAGCCAGTTCTGCCGTTGTAAGTTCTGCTCTGATTTTATCATCATCGAGCAAAACCGAATAGTAACCCGGTGCGGCTGTTTCGTTTTTATGTGAAAATGCCGACCTGTAATACAAAAGAAAGTTTTTTGCAAACGGCCCGGGTTTTCCGTTTCGCCCGATAAAACCATTCGGGTCCAGCTTTTTTTCAGCAATGATTTCTGCCACCGTTGAATCATCCTGCACAAAATACTTTTCTTCGATGGGTTTTGTGGTGGGCATTACGGAAATATCGCAGAAATCGGCCACACCGGTTCCGCTCAGGTGGGTGTGCGAAAATCCGGTGATATAATTGTCGTAATACCTGTAGCCGGCGCTGTACTGCCAGTTTTGCCCGCCATTATCGGGGCTGAGCTGAATCATTCCAAACGGATAAGCCGCCCCCGGAAACATATTACCAAATCCTTTGTCCAATTCGCCCCCTGTCCCGATAAACGGGTTCACATAATCAACCGGTTGTTTTTCAAATTTCGCTGACTGACTAAAGGCTGTGAAGAATAAAAAGAATAAAATGCAAAAAACTGAAAATTGCTTCAATGAATTCACCCCCAACCCCCTGAAGGGGGCTTTTGTTCCAAGTAAAATAAAATGTAATGCACTACAGAAGTCCCCTTTAGGGCCTGTCTGCCGCACAGGCAGGGATTTACGGGTAAAATATGGCTGAAGTCTATTATTCATTTCTCTTTTACTGTAAAATTGTACCTCCCCGATCCAATCCTGAAATGATGAAAACCGTTTTCAAATCCCATGGATTGAATTCCTTCCACCTTTTCAGCAAACTTATTTCCTTCAAAAATTTCTGCATTTTCAGCAGCGGGAACAAAAACATCGGCGGTTGTATTGAATGGAATTTCCACATTCAGACTGAAATTTCCATTTTCGGTTTTCCATTCCGAGGAAACTTTTCCGCGAATGGTTTCTGTACTGGCCGAAACATGGTCAAGGTCTTTCAGCAAGTTGGGCTGAATGACAAACGATTTGAAAGCCGGAGCTTTCTCATTAAGCCTGATTCCTGCGACGTACTTGTAAAACCAGGCATCAATGCTGCCCATCATCACATGGTTTTTCGATTGCTTCAGCGTCCAGAATTCGCACATGGTGGTGTATTTTTCCATCATAATATTCCAACTGGGGTAAGTTTTTTGGTTGACGATATTCCATGCCACATCCGCACGTCCCAGTTGTGCCAAAGCTTCGGGCATGTATTTGGTTCCGAGTACCCCGGTAGTTAAATGGTTATCATTTTTCACCACAATATCGTTAACCAGATTTTCTAGAACCCTAAGTTTTTCTTTCTCCGGAACTATTCCTAAAAAGAGCGGAAATGCATTGGCCATCTGACTGCCGTCATTGTAATTTCCGGTTTCAGCATTGAAATATTTGTTGTTGTAGGCTGATTTAATTTCTTCTGCCAGCGTGGCAAACTGCCGGCTTTCGGTTTCATTCCCCAAAACCGACGCAATTTTTGAAAGAATAACCGCGTCATAAAAATAAAAAGCAGTCGGCACCGACTCTGGCTGACCTTCCTTCCAGCCTTTTACCATGCTGCCCCAGTCGCCAATCCAGCCCATCGACACAATGTAATTGTCACAAATGCTGTCGAGAAACTGCATGTAACGCTTCATGGGTTCGTAATGGCGGGCCAGCGTTCGTTTGTCGCCATAATACTGGTAAAACTGCCAGACCATCGTAAAATACGTGCTGCTCCACTCCACGCCCTCGTCCCAGATGTACGGCTGCGGCGAAATGATGGGCAGGTCGCCGGTTTTTTCATCCTGGTTGTCGCGGATACCTTCAAACCAGTTTTCGTAAAACCGCGCCATGTCGAAATTAAACATGGCTTCCTCGGCGGTAACCTGTGCGTCACCAAACCAGCCCAGCCGTTCGTCGCGCTGCGGACAATCCATCGGGTAGCCAATCATGTTGCTTTTCTGTGACCACAACGTGGCCCGGTGGATTTTATTCACCAGTTCGTTGCCACACTCAAAATTTCCAATTTGTTTATTGTCCGTATGAACCACACAACCTTCAATATCCTGTAATTCAAGCTTACCGTTGTCTGACGAAATCTCTGCATATTTAAATCCGAACCAGGTAAAACGGGGTTCGTAAGTTTCAATTCCATCGCCTTTCAAAATAAACCCGACTGTGGCTTTGGCCTTTTCGTTGCTCGAAACATCCAAAGTGCTGTCGGGGAAAATATCTTCTGCAACACGGATTTTGATTTTTGTTCCTTTTTCGCCTTTGACTTTGACGCGCACCCACCCCGCAAAATTCTGTTTCATGTCAAAAACCTGCAGATTTTCAACAGCTTTTATTTTCACAGGTTTGATTGTCTGAACCACTTTTA
>DATITY010000352.1:0-5297 GCA_035467235.1 Draconibacterium sp.
AGTGTTCATCAATCCAATTACTGCCCAAAAACGGACGGCGCTGTCTGAATCGGTAAGATTGGATGCAATTTCTGCCGGTTGCGCAACCCTTACCATTTCAGCGGCGGTGTAAATCTTTTCCAAATCGTATTTTGCCGGGTCCTGCGCCATTTCGTAAGTAGTAGTTCCAACCGAACGCATCATCATTTCGGGCTCAAACAGCAAGCCGGCGTCGCGGGTTTTCAGGATTTGTTCTTTCAGTAATCCCCGCATCTTTACCAGTGTTTCAGCATATTCAGGCGATGCGGCCAGGTTATTCAGTTCATGCGAGTCGGACTGCAAATCATACAATTCTTCCACCGGTTTGGCGCGCCACATCAATTCACCGGCAGGCGGCATTTCCCCGGCATTGTGGGCGCGGCGCAATTCACGGTAGCTGTCTTTCCCGTCGCTGTTGATAATGCCGGTTTGAATGTAAGGCAGATGTGGCAAAAAGTGTCGTACGTAAATAAAGTTTTTGTCGTGGATGGCGCGCGAAAGTTCGTACATATCGTCCGCACGGTCGCGGGCGGCAAAAAGGAATTCATGCGGAGCCGGAACATTATTACCCAAAAAAGGCGCCCCGTTCATGTATCCCGGAATTTCAACCCCAGCCAGGTTTAAAACCGTTGGTGCAAAATCGACAAAACTGACCAAATCGGAATTCCCACTGCCCGGTTTATTTTGAATCAGGTGCTGAAATTTTTCAGGAACATGCACCACAAACGGCACCTTCAGCCCGGTAATATTGAGCCAGCGTTTGTATCGCGGAAGGCCGTGGCCATGGTCTGAAAAGAAAAAGACGATGGTGTTTTCCATCAGTCCGTCTTCTTCCAGGTTTTTCAGGATTTGTCCCACTTTGACATCCATTGCGGCGGCAAGGTCGTAATACCGAGCCCATATTTTCCGCATTTCGGGCGTGTCGGGGTAGTATGGCGGAAGAGTTACCGAATCGGGTGAAGTAAATTGTTCCGGTGAAAGATTAGCTGTTGCCCGCTGGTAGTTTTCAGTTGAATTGGAAGGTCCCTCGTGCGTGTCGCCAATGTTGAAAAAGCTGAAAAAAGGTTGTCCTTCAGCACGTTGCCTCCATGGGTACAAATCTTCCTTGTGGTAGTTGAAAACCCCTTCAGCACTGAAATTGAAATCGGTTTTATTTTGGTTCGAAGTAAAATAACCGTTTTCGGAGAGGATTTTTGGAAATGGCTTTAACCATTCAGGAATGATTTGTTCCTGCCGCAAATGCGGAGTACCCATCGATGTGGGGTAAACGCCGGTGATGAGGCATGAACGGGCGGGCGCACAAATGGGAGCGTTGGCATAAGCCTGCTGATAAACCACCCCGGTTTCGGCCAGTTTATCAATGTTGGGTGTTTTAGCCAGTTTGTCACCATAACAACCCAGAATCGGGTTCATATCTTCGCACACAATCCAAACGATATTGGGCCGTTCGGCGGTTTTACTTTTTTGTAATTGCGAACAACCTGTTGTAAAAAACAGGAATACCATCGCTATCAGACTGATGGACAGATTTTTAAGTTTCATATTGAATTATTTTTTACTGGTAATTAATATTCTTTTGTAACTCACAAGCTTTGGATTTCCGTTGTCGGTTATCCGCAAAAGCACAGGTAAACTTTCAACCGGATTGGTGTTATTCACCTGAATAAAGGCATTTTTTCCATCTGATTTCAGGATTTCATTTTTATCTATTTCAGGATTTTCAGGATAAACAAGCCATTCAAAACTGAGTTTGTCATTGTCGGGGTCAAATGATGATGAAGCATCGAGGGTGATAGTCTTTCCCTTTTTCACTTTGATAACCAAAGGCATTTTATCAATTGAGCCATTAACTGCCGCCACCGGGGCATGATTACATTCTTTGAAATCATTCACGCACCAGTCCATTCGGGCCGCCCAGTCGTTCTGGAAATCTTCGCGCCAGCGATATACTGTGGAACGGGCATTTTTCTCATTTCGAAATGAATCAACCGCATCGGAATAGTAACCTTGTTCATTCCTGATAAACCGTCCGCCCCATCCACCCAATTCAGGATGTTCAGGGGTATTCAGCCCGTTTTGCAAAAAGAAAAACCACGAGGGTGTGTCGCCTTCTTTCATCACACCATGCGGATTGGGGGCAGTCCATGTTTTGGTGGGATACAATTTTCCCAGCGGTCCGTGATTTTCCAGCACATTTTCTTTCAACCATTCCATAGAAGTAAGGCTTTCATCGCCGCCGAGATATATACCACGATAAGCGCCCTCCCGTTTGTCAATTCCTTCGGGCGCTTTGGCCAGAATATAAAAAGGCAGTTTGTGTTCTGCATACATCTTAGTAAAAATCTTATCCTGGTCGTTGATGTCGTACACCCTGATTTTGGAAATAAACTGATTGTATTCCTTTGCTGAACGGCTGGTTTTCACATTCCAGAGCGCCTGCGTCAAATCGGTCTGTCCGCCGAAGATGCAAATGTTCAGCGGTCTTTTATCCTTTTCATCAACCTGCCTGATAATCCATTCAGAGCCTTCCGTATCTTTCCCTTCACCACCATTTTCCCAGCCACGCAGCGGATTTCCTCTTTTCACAACAGAAAACAAATATTCAGGTGCCGGAAAATTTTTGTCGTTTTTCAGCAAATTAGGATAAACTGCCTGGTAGCCCATGATGATTTCCTCCACCAAATCGGGCCTCACCACAGCTTTGTTTAATTCGCCCGGCGTTCCTGATGCCGATGTGATGATACCTTCAATCTCAAATTCGTTGGAATAAACCATTAGGCGAACCAGCGATTGCTGGTCGTCAGGGTCTCCGCCAATATCGGTGGTAATCAGCAGTCGGGGAGTTTGTCCAAACGAAATTGCAACAGAAAAGTGGGAAAGAATAAGAAAAATTAAATACTTCATTTTTTAATGGGTTTAAAAGCCCCAAACCAGGGCGAAGGTTCATATTTCCATTTTATGCCGGTGGATTTTACCTCAGGAATCTGTTCGGGCACAAAATCAAACGCCAGTTCGTTTCGATAAAGCGGCGCACCCATCTGATTGTGGGGAGGCAGGTATTCATAAACAAAAACATCAAATTGACCAATCCGGCTTGGACGGTTTTTGGCACTTTCAAACAGGTTTTCGGCAGCAACAAAATTTCGTTCTTTCAGCGCATTTTCAACCTCGTCAGGGGTGAATGTGAAGCCCATTTCGTAATCCCATCCTTTGTCGCAGATGTTGCGGTAGATGAATACATCGCGGAAATTCTTTGAAAGAATATTGATACTTCCGACACCGCCGCTAAAAACCTGCGGGGAACCGCAATGATAAAATGTGTTGTTGTAAATGTGAATATCAGAGCGCAAAAGATTATCTCCCCACATTCCAAACAGTACTCCGGCGCCTTTCATGTTGTAAATCAGGTTGTGGTGAAAACGGACGTTTTTAAGTTCCGAACCTTTTCCTTCGACACTGATGGCAAAGCCCCACATACAATTGTAGGCCGTATTCGAATGAAATTCAACATCCTGCAACAATCCGAACCAGGCATCGGCGTAATAAGCCTGACGGGGAACATCGTGTACCAGGTTATTGTGAATCACTCCATGCTGACTAACTTCCTTGCAATCGATGCCCTCTTTAAAACAATGGTGAATGTGATTGTTTGCCACTTCAAAATAACGTGCACCACAAATTGAAAGCGCTTCATGAGGAGCTTCGCCCCCCTTTCGCTGACCAGGTTGGTAATATTGGTCGCTGTTGTCATTGGCTGCTGTGATTTCACATTGCGATACCAAAACTGAGTCACAATACCACAAACCAATTCCTGAATTATGTGTCTGATGCGATTTGCATTCAATCAGTTCAATCTTTTTACATTCCGGTCCGCGAACGACAAACCCAGCGGCATCTGAATTTCGGACTTCAATATTTTCAAATCGCAAATAGTTTACTTTTTCAATTTGAAAAAGTCCTGCTGTTAACCGGCTAAATTGAACTGAATCACTTTTCTGAATTACTTTCTTTATCAGGCTTCCGTCGAAAATAACCCGTTCGTTTGGCGCTGCCCGGTATAAAATCCATTTTTGAGGAGTTCCGGAACGTACAGGCCTGAACTGATTTCGAAGTTTGTATTCACCACCCAAAATGGTAACTGTATCGCCCGGCATTGCAGTTTCCGATGCCTTAGAAATACTGATAAACGGGAGATTTTTTGTACCGTTGTTATTATCGTTACCGGCAACGGAAACAAAATATTCGGTAGCCCGCGCAGCAGGAAATAATAAAACCAGGCTAACTAACAAAATGATTTTTAATGATTTCATAGACTTTATTTTTTTTCAATATTTGATTACAATTCGTGACTGATTTAATTTCCCGAAGGGAAAATATATGGGTAGAATAACATCCATTTGCCCGCTTATTTTGTCCCGTTCGGGACAACAGAACATCTAAAATCATTCTTATCCTACCCACATTTTGTTCCTGACGGAACAATAAAAAAGTTTAAACAGTTTCTTACATTTCAAAGTAATTAACTCCTTCGGTTAAAGTTTTTTCCTTTCCTGCCATTTTAAAAGTTCCGGTCATTCCGGCAGGTAAAAATATCTCTGCTTGAACACCTTTCGATGTATTTTTGTATTCCACTGCAATCCGTCCTTTTGGATGCGGCATGTCAGCTTTCAGGGATTTGAGATTTCCCAGATTCGGTGTGATTTTTACGGTGTTGAAACCAACATCGGCCGGTTTAATTCCGCAAACCGAACTCAGCAGAAAGTAGGCCGGGTGGGCGCTCCAGGCATGGCAGTCGGAACGGTCATGAGAAGCGAAACCGGTTTCGCCGCAGGTGGTGTGACCGCGGTCGATGAAGTTGTACCAAAACGCGAGGTTGTCGAGGTACAAATTTTCCTGCCCTGTTTTTTCCATCGCCTTAAAAAGGAAAAAAGAAAAGTATGAACTCGCCATTTCTTCGAAACCTTTCCAGGTAAAAATGCGGTTGAGCAAAGCGGATTGTTCCGACGGCGGTAACAAATCGCACAAAATAGCCATGGTGTTGGTGTGCTGCGAAAAAATTTCCTTATCGGCATAATCGCGGAAAAGCTGTTTTCCGGCATCCCAGCAGTTGGTGTAAACTGCTGATTTGATTCCTTTTGAAAGTTGTTCCCAATGTTCGGCCTTTTCTTTCAAACCGATTTCATTGTACAGTTTGGAAGTGCAGTCGAGTGTGTGGGCAAAATAAAGCGTGAGCAGGGCCGACTGTTTCATTTCACGCATTTCGTTGGATCGGGGCAGAC
>DATITY010000353.1:0-17162 GCA_035467235.1 Draconibacterium sp.
AGGGTATGAAAATGTGATTGCCTTTACCAGCACCAAACAAACATTTGAAACTCTGAATCCAAGATTTACAGGCGATTCGAGAGATATTTTTGAAAACAACCGAATTCTTCTGGCCGAAAAACTGATGATAAAACCCGAGCAACTGGTTTTTCCGCGACAAACGCATACAAACTGTGTAGCCGAAATTTTGGATATTCCTGAAACCGAAATCAAAGAAACAGATGCTTTGGTAACCAACAAAACGGGGATTTGTCTTTGTGTGCAAACCGCCGATTGTGTGCCCGTTTTGCTTTTCGACCCGGTGAATAATGTCATTGCGGCAGTTCATGCAGGTTGGCGCGGAACTGTAAAAAAGATTGTTGAAGTTGCCGTTCAGAAAATGGTGGTGAAATATAGTTCATCACCCAAAAATATTGTTGGTGCAATTGGCCCCTCTATCAGCCAGGAGATTTATGAAGTTGGTGAAGAAGTAGTTGAGGAAGTTAAAAAATCGATTCCCAATGCTGATATTCTGCTTCATAAAAACAGTTCAGGGAAATATCATGTCAATCTTTGGGAAGCCAACCGGCAAATTCTGCTCGAAAATGGGCTTCACAAAAAGAATATTGAAATTCTGGGCGAATGTTCTTTTACGCAAAACAACAAATATTTTTCAGCCCGCAAAGAAGGAATGGATACCGGAAGAATGGTTTCGGGGATTATGATTTTGAGCTGATGAATTATTTTTAGACCTCATAACACCTAAAAAAACCTTAAAAAATAATTCTTCTCATTCAATTTGGGTCAAAACAATTATCTTCGCAGCTATTATTTTTCAGAATCTTATTGAATTACCAGGAAATCAGCAACAAATGAAGAAATACACACTGTATAACAATGTTTTTGGGTGGGCGACTTTTATCATTTCAGCCGTAGTTTATTTGTTAACCATCGAACCAACCGTTAGTTTCTGGGATTGTGGCGAATTTATTACCACATCCTATAAATTTGAGGTTGGCCATCCTCCCGGAGCGCCGCTATTTATGATTATGGGACGGTTTTTTACCCTATTTGGCGGACCTGATGACGCAGCCAGACTTGTTAACGCAATGTCGGCCCTTGCAAGTGCTTTTACCATCATGTTTTTGTTTTGGACAATTACTCACCTGGCCAGAAAACTGGTTACAAACGGTGAAAATATTTCGATGGGTCAAACAATCGCCATTATTTCGAGCGGTTTTGTTGGTGCGCTGGCTTACACTTTTTCCGATACATTCTGGTTTTCAGCCGTTGAAGGTGAAGTTTATGCTACCTCATCGTTAATGACTGCCGTGGTTTTCTGGGCAATTTTGAAATGGGAAAATGTTGCCAACGAACCAAATTCCAACCGCTGGCTGATTTTTATTGCCTACATTATCGGACTCTCAATTGGTGTTCACTTGTTGAATTTACTGGCAATTCCGGCAATTGTTTTTGTGTATTATTTCAAAAAATACGAAGTAACCCGCAAAGGAATTATCATCGCATTTGTAACGTCGATTGTTATACTTGGACTGGTGATGTACGGAATTATTCCGGGTGTGGTAACCATTGGTTCCTGGTTTGAACTATTGTTTGTTAATACATTCGGATTGCCTTTCCACTCAGGTCTTTTGTTCTACATGGTGGTAATAATTGCAGCGGTAGTTTACGGAATATGGTACACAGTTAAAAAACAAATGGTAATGTGGAACACAGTTATTGTGGGCGTTACTGTAATTTTAATCGGTTATTCATCGTTTGCACTCATTATTATTCGTTCGTCTGCTCAGCCTCCGATGGATCAGAACAGTCCAAACAATGCTTTCTCATTGTTGAGTTATTTAAATCGCGAGCAATATGGCGACCGTCCACTTTTGTATGGTCATTTTTTCAACTCTCCACTCGATCCTCAAAACCGTTACATTCAGGGGAAACCAGTTTACACGCCAATTGGCGATAAATATGTAGTTACCAACCACCGGGTAATTCCAAATTACGACGAAAAATTTAATATGCTTTTCCCGCGCATGTGGAGTACGATGGAATCGTTTCATGCCGATGATTATATGGAATGGGGAAAAGTAAAAGGTAAGCGTATTCAGCACAAAAACGAACAGGGCGAAAACGAGGTAATTGTAAAACCAACGTTTACAGAAAATATGCGGTTCTTTTTCAGGTATCATGTAAATCACATGTACTGGCGCTATTTTATGTGGAATTTTGTGGGCAGGCAAAATGATATTCAGAGTCATGGAAGTGTTATTCACGGCAACTGGATTAGTGGAATAAAATTAATCGATAATTCGATGTTGGGCGATCAGGACAATTTACCTGCAAGTCTGGCCAATAATAAAGCAAAAAACACCTATTATTTTCTGCCGCTTTTACTCGGTTTGCTTGGAATATTCTTTCAATACAGCAAAGGTGACGAAGGCAAAAAAGGAATCTGGGTTGTTTTTCTGTTGTTTTTTATGACCGGTCTGGCCATTGTAATTTACCTGAACCAGTATCCGCACCAACCCCGCGAACGCGATTATGCTTATGCCGGGTCATTTTATGCTTTTGCCATTTGGATTGGACTTGGCGTAATGGCTGTTGCTGAAGGATTAAGGAAATTTTTGCCGGAAACTGTTTCTGCAGGAATTGCCGGGGCATTAACTCTTGTGCTCGTTCCGGGAATTTTAGCTGCCGAAAACTGGGACGACCACGATCGCTCCGGTCGTTACACTGCCCGAGATTTTGGGGCTAATTACCTTGAAACGTGCCAGCCTAACGGTATTATTTTCACCAATGGCGATAATGATACCTTCCCGTTGTGGTACAACCAGGAAGTTGAAGGAGTTCGCACAGATGTTCGTGTATGTAATCTGAGTTATCTGCAAACCGACTGGTATATTAATCAAATGCGCCGGCAGACTTATGAATCTGCTCCAATGCCATTTTCCATTTCTCCCGAAAAATATCTGCAGGGAACCCGCGACGTGGTTTATTTGATGAATAATCCGCGAATTACCCGCGAAACCATCGGCCTGAAAGAAGCCATTGATTTTATCGCCGATGAAAATCCGGCTACAAAATTGCAACAAGCAGAAAATGCTGCCTATATTCCTAAAAAAGTTTTAAGCTTTAAAATCGACAAAGAAGCAGTTATCAGAAATAAAGTTGTTCGTCCGGAAGATTACGATAAAATTGTTGATACTATAACCATCGACTTGTCCGATCGGAATTATATTTCGAAAGATGAAATGATGATTCTGGATTTACTCGCAACCAATAACTGGGAACGACCCATTTACTGGGCTATTACCGTTGGCCGGAATAAATACATGAATCTTGAAAATTATTTTCAGGTTGAAGGATTTGCTTACCGTTTGGTGCCAGTTAAAAGTCAAAGTCAGCCCGACCGTTTAATGTTTGGATTTGTTGCATCCGACATCATGTACGACAACATTATGAATAAATTCAAATGGGGTGGCATGAATGATCCAAAAGTATATCTCGACGAAAACAACATGCGAATGATGACCAACGTTACCAACAGTTTTAATCGTTTGGCAAGCACTTTAATCGACGAAGGCAAAATAGATTCGGCAGTTGCTGTTATCGACCGCTGTTTTGAACTTGTTCCGATGAATATTGCTCCTCCCGGATATTTTACAATTGAACTTGCAAATAACTATTTTAAGGCAGGTGCAACTGAAAAAGGGAAACAGATTTTGGAACAGACTTTTGAATCGTTCAACGATGATTTAAGCTATTATTTCTCATTGGATCGTAAATTTATACAAAGCAAAAGTGTAAACGAAGAGATACAGCGTACCATTTTCTACCTTCAGGTAATTGAAAGATCGGCAAGAGTTAATAACCAAACCGAATTTGCCAAAAAGGTCGGAGATAGCATGCAAACTTATTTTTCAAAATTCAATTCAATTTAAAAGAATAGGGTTTTAATATTAAAAATGCCAGCTTGTTAACGCAATCTGGCATTTTTCTTAAATCTGTGTTTCAACACAAACCCGTGTTTGAAAACAACTGAATAAAAACCTATCTTCACGCTCAAAATTGATAAAAAAGCTTATAAATGAATATTCTTATAATTGGTTCAGGTGGCAGGGAACACGCATTTGGATGGAAGTTAAAGCAAAGCAAAAAAGTTAAACACCTGTTTTTCGCCCCCGGAAATGCCGGAACTTCGCAAATTGGTACCAACCTCAGCGCTGGTGTAACCGATTTTCAGAAATTGAAAAATCTGGCGCTTGAAAACAATATCGGATTAATGTTAATTGGCCCCGAAGTACCGCTCGTTGATGGATTGCATGATTTTTTTGCCAATGATAACGAACTACAACATATACTCGTTGTTGGCCCTAAAAAAGAAGGAGCTCTGTTGGAAGGAAGTAAAGACTTTGCCAAAGATTTTATGATGCGGCAAAATATTCCAACGGCAAAATATTTAACGGTTACCAACCAAAATCTGGAAGAAGGATTCGGATTTTTGCAAAAATTAAAAGCACCTTATGTTTTAAAAGCCGATGGACTGGCCGCCGGCAAAGGAGTTCTGATAATTGAATCGCTGGAAGAAACAAAAAATTCACTGAAAGTAATGTTGGCCGGTCAATTTGGCGTTGCCAGCCAAAAAGTAGTAATCGAAGAATTTTTAAGCGGAATAGAGGTTTCTGTTTTTGCAATTACCGACGGGAAAAACTATAAAATTTTACCCGAAGCCAAAGATTACAAACGAATTGGCGAAGGAGATGCAGGCCTGAATACCGGAGGAATGGGAGCAATTTCGCCCGTTCCGTTTGCCGATTCGATTTTTATGGAAAAAGTGGAAAAGCGCATTATTCAACCCACAATTTCGGGTCTTCAAAAAGAGAATATTGAATACAACGGTTTTATATTTTTTGGGTTGATAAGCGTAAATAAAGAACCTTTTGTAATTGAGTACAACGTCAGAATGGGCGATCCTGAAACAGAAGCAGTGATGCTGCGCATAAAATCTGATTTTGTTGATTTGCTGGAAGGTGCTGCCACAGGCACGCTGGAAAATAAATCGGTGGAAATCGATGAACGTTCGGCGGCTGCGGTAATGCTGGTTTCAGGAGGATATCCCGGAAATTACGAGAATGGGAAAGTGATAACAGGTTTGGAAAATGTAAAAAACAGTATTGTTTTTCATGCCGGAACAAAAATCGAAAATAACAATATTGTTACTGCCGGTGGCCGTGTTATCGCAGTTAGCTCTTACGGAACAGACGTGAAAAATGCATTGGAAACTTCATACTCGAATGCAAAAATCATAATGTTCGATAAAAAATATTACCGGAAAGATTTAGGATTCGACTTGTAAGAGAATGATTTTAAGAACTTTAAAATCCAGCGGACCACTTACTTACTTCCTTTTCCTGATTATCGGGATTTTATTCTGGATAAACAGTTTAATGTCACCTTTTCAGTACAATTTTTCTGAAGGTGAAAGCGATAGCATTTTATACTCCCCCATTTTTAAAATTACAGACAATCACTCTTTTTTACAAGTTTTACTTTCGCTGATAATCGTGCTTTTTCTTGCCTTTTTAACTCAGCAAATTAATAGCCGGTACGCACTTATAAAAGCACGGACAAAACTTCCAATCGCCATTTACATTATTATTATTGGAGGTTTTACAACAATGCACACCCTGCATCCGGTTTTTCTGGGAGCTATTTTTTTATTGTTTGGCATTAACAGTTTGTTTTCGGTTTTTGGTAACCCAAATCCACAGGTTGATATTTTTAACGCAGGACTTTTTATAGCAATTGGAACTCTCTTTTATTTTCACCTTTCTATAATTCTTCCTGCCTTTCTAATTGCAGTTTCAATACTCCGCCGTGAAAGGAAATGGCGTGAATTTTTAATTCTTATTATTGGATTTGTCATACCTCTTTTATTTGCATTGAGTTATGCCTTTTTTACCGACCAGTTGTCCGAAGTCTTTATTACTTTCCAGAAAAACATATTTACAAGGGTTAACCATTTTAAAACCAATTATCCGTTGCAGGTATTTTTAGGGGTGCTGGTTTTTTTGACTATTATAGGAAGTATTAAAATGATGCAGCAATACGACTCAAGAAAAGTGAGTACACGAAAATTTTACCTGGTGTTATTTATCATTTTTATTTTTTCTATGCTGAGTTTCATATTTATTCCTGCTGCTTCTCAGGAAATGCTTGTTATTGCGGTGCTACCCGTTACATTTTTAATATCGAACCTGTTTACTTCCATTGAATCGGGTTTCTGGAGAGAACTGCTTTTAACCTTACTTTTGGGAACGGCAATTTTTATGCAGTTTGCCGATAAATTGGTTTTTAATGGATAAGCGAAATCAAGATATTCCCCACAATTAGATAATTTTGCCAAATAAAATCAACCAGTACAATGGCACTTATTTTAAATATCGAAACATCAACCGAAGTTTGTTCGGTTTCACTGGCAAAAGACGGTCAGCTTTTGTTTAAAAAAGAAAGCCTCGAAGGAATGAATCATTCGCGGTTATTAACCGTTTTTATTGAAGATCTTTTTTCAGAAAACAGAATTCAGATTAATACAATTGACGCGGTTGCAGTGAGCAAAGGTCCGGGATCTTACACAGGTTTACGTATCGGCGTTTCTGTTGCAAAAGGTTTGTGTTACGGATTAAATATTCCGTTGATATCGATTAATTCTCTTGAGATTTTAGCAAGTTTTGCTGCCCGAAATCTTTCCGGATTTGGTTTGCCAATTAACGATAGCCCGGTACTTTTATGTCCCATGATTGATGCCCGCCGAATGGAGGTTTACACGGCTTTATACAATCTACATGGAGAAGAATTAAAACCCGTTTCAGCCGAAATTATCGAAGAACATTTCCTTTCCGATCTGCTTGAAAACCATAAAATTCTGTTTTTCGGGAATGGCGCCCAAAAGTGCAAAACCATAATTAACCATAAAAATGCCTTTTTCGAAGGGCCAATATCAACCTCGGCACAATTTATGCAAAGACTCTCTGAAGAAAAATTCAAAAACAAGGAATTTGAAGATGTGGCTTATTTTGAACCGTTTTATCTTAAAAACTTTGTAGCAACAATTCCAAGAAATAAAATTCTGTAATGATTAAATTTATCAACATATTTTTCCTTTCCTTTCTGCTGACACAAAGCATTTCGGCAAAAAAAGAGCAGATTTTGTTTGATTTGAAATTTGGATTTGTAAAAGGGGGAGAAGCAAAAATTATAATTACTGACACCACTTTTAACGGAAAGCCTGCTATTTATTATTATTTGTCGGGCCGCACAACCGGAATTACCGAGGTAATGTATGGGGTAAATGACATTTATGAAACTATTGCTGATGCCAAAACCGGTCTTCCCCTAAAAAACATAAGAAACATAAAAGAACATAAATACCGCTGGTACAATGAATCTTATTTCTACCACGATGTTGATTCGGTCAACAGCATAAAAACAGGTTGGATTGCCATACCAGATAACACAACGGATTTTTTATCGGTGCTTTTTTACTACACCAAAAACTTTCTCTCCAGGGACGCAAAGCCTGGCAAATCAGTCACACTTCCCAATTACCACGCTGACAAAGTCTCAACCATAACCATAAATTACCTTGGCGATAAAAATATTAAGACAGCTTTGGGCGAGTTAAATACATGGATGTTAACTGCTGTTGTTGACAAGGGAAAGTTGCTGAATAGCTCCGATGGACTTCGGTTTTATATCTCAAAAGACAAAAAAATACCTGTAGCGCTTGACTTCGATTTGAAAGTTGGAGGATTAAACGCAGTACTAAAAAGTTACAAAATCAATAACGTTGAACAAGTTACAAAGTAACACAGGTAAATTTATCAGTAAAAAAGACAAATAAAAAATTGCTTTCTAACTGTTTTATTTATTTTTGCGCCTTAATTAATTAGAAAAGAATATTTCATGGCTTCAACATCAGATTTCAGAAACGGATTGTGTTTCATGTTTAAAGGAGAAATTCACACAATCGTTAGCTTCCTGCATGTAAAACCCGGCAAAGGACCGGCTTTTGTGCGTACCAAACTCAGGAATATAAAAACAGGCAGGGTTATTGAAAATACTTTTAACTCGGGAGTTAAAGTAGAGGATGTTCGTGTTGAACGTCGTCAGTATCAATATCTATACAGGGATGAAGCGGGTTTAAACGTAATGAACACTCAAACTTTTGAGCAGATTTCAATACCTGAATCGATGATAGAAAATGCGGACTTAATGAAAGAAGGACAAATCCTTGAAATTCAGTTTCATGCCGACGAAGAAATTCCGTTAACAGCAGAAATGCCTGCGGTTGTTGAACTCCAAATAACATCAACCATTGCAGGTGAAAAAGGAAATACTGCCAGTTCTAATGCATTGAAACCCGCAACTGTTGAAACAGGAGCAGAAATTATGGTTCCAATGTTTATCAACGAGGGTGATATTGTAAGGGTTAGCACGGTTGACAGGTCATACAGCGAACGTGTAAGACAGTAAGAAATTTTTAATGTAATAGAAATTATTTCAGCAAATATGCTGAGTATAGAAACAAAAAATATGACCCGCCAACGAATTCAATAAATTGCGATTTTCGTCATTTTATCTGAATCTTTTGAGGATTATAACGTTGAATTTTTATTGCCAGTCAACTTCGAAACAGGATTAAATAGAGCAAATACAAATAATGAAGTTTTAATATTGTTTGCTCATAAAATTGATTCATTACCTGAAAATTACCGCATTAGTCAGGAATATTTGGATCAATTATTTAAATTAAGTAAACAATATCAATTGCGATCAATAAGAATTTACGATTTAGAAGATTCTTTCAGTAATCGTTAAAATTTTTAATTGAAAATAAAATTTAAAACTTTTACCAATATTTATGCTTTTCAACTCAGTTGATTTTGCAATATTCTTACCAATAGTATTTATACTTTATTGGTTTGTGACAAACAGGAACATTAAACTTCAGAATTTTTTAATCATAAATGCGAGTTACCTTTTTTATGGTTGGTGGGATTGGAGATTTTTATCTCTAATATTGTTTAGTTCACTTGTTGACTATTTTGTTGGCCTCGGACTTTTAAAACAAGAGAATAAAATAAAAAGAAAAGTTCTACTTTGGACTAGTATTATAGTTAATATTGGTATTCTTGGATTCTTTAAATATTACAACTTCTTCATAGACAACTTTACAACAGCCTTTTCATTCTTTGGAACAGAAATAAAAGCCAACTCATTAAACGTTATTTTACCTGTTGGTATCAGTTTCTATACTTTCCAAACAATGAGCTACTCCATTGATGTTTATAAACGTAAACTTGAACCAACAAAAGATTTTTTTGCTTTTTCAGCTTTTGTATGCTTTTTCCCGCAGTTGGTTGCAGGACCTATCGAAAGAGCTACTCATTTACTACCTCAATTTTATAAAAAGCGAACATTTGATTACTCTAAAGCTGTTGATGGAATGCGACAAATACTTTGGGGTTTATTCAAGAAAATAGTGATTGCTGATAATTGTGCCACGTACGCAAACTTGATTTTTGACAATTCAACTGTCTATTCGGGCAGTACATTGGTTCTTGGTGCTTTATTCTTCACATTTCAAATTTATGGTGATTTTTCAGGATATTCAGATATTGCAATTGGCACATCACGACTTTTTGGTTTTGATCTTAAGCGAAACTTTAACTTTCCATATTTTTCGAGAGACATTGCAGAATTTTGGAGACGTTGGCATATTTCGCTAACATCATGGTTTCGAGACTACCTATATATACCATTAGGTGGGAGCCGCGGCGGAACCTGGATGAAAGTCAGAAATACGTTCATAGTATTTATAGTAAGTGGTTTTTGGCATGGGGCAAACTGGACTTTTGTTGTATGGGGAGTATTAAATGCAATATATTTCATGCCACTATTACTAACTAACAAAAATCGACTTCATTTACAAATTGTAGCAGAAGGAAAGTATTTTCCAACTTTTAAGGAACTGTTATCAATCCTAATTACTTTCGGTTTGACTGTATTTGCCTGGATATTTTTTAGGGCAGAAAATATTGGACATGCTATAAGTTATATTTCAAACATGGTGTCTTATGATTTATTTAACATGCCTTATTTCCTGGGAATAAAAAAAGCTGCAATATTGGTTATCTTTATTATTGTTTTCCTTTTAGTTGAGTGGATTGGCAGAGAACAGCAGTATGCCATTAAAACAATCGTGTCAGGATGGAAGAAACCTTTTCAATGGAGTTTTTATTATTTGATCGTAATGATTATTTTCTTGTTTGGATCAACGAGTCAAGAGTTTATTTACTTTCAATTCTGACCACATGAAAAGATTCATTATTAATACTTTATGTTTTATTAGCATAGTCCTCATATCAATTTACTTTATATTGCTGAAAGTCGATGGATACACAGACCCTTATTACTTAAAGTTCACAACTCGAAAGCAAAATAGCTTAATTATTGGAACCTCCAAGTCGGCGCAAGGAATAGTGCCAGATATTGTTAATGAAATATTAGATATTGAAATTTATAACTATTCTTTTAATATGAACATAAGCCCATTTGGGCCTAAATATCTAGAAAGCTTAAAACGCAAACTTACCCAGAAAAATAAAAATGGTGTTTTCATAGTTACTGTTGATTGTTGGAGTATTTCCAGTACATGCATAAATCCCAATGATACTTTAAATTTCAGGGAAAATAATTCATGCATTGGTGAAATTAAAATTGTAGACAAAAATCCTAACATGCAATATTTATATAAATATATGTTTGGTAATTATTACAAAGCAATATTTAAATCATCAGTTGCTTTATTACATGATAACGGATGGTATGAAGTATCTCTCAATATGGATTCGATTTCGGTTAATAGAAGAACTTACAGCACACTATTGGAATATGAAAATAATATATCAATTTATAAATACTCACAAACAAGAGTTGACTATCTTATTAAAACAATTGAATTTCTTGATACGTATGGTGATGTTTATTTAGTCAGGCTTCCAATTTCTCCAAAATTAATGGAAATAGAGAACCAATTAAATCCAAATTTTAATTCTATTATACAGCAAATTTCAAGAAAAAAGTATGATTATTTAGACTTAACACCTAAAAATGATTTATTCAATTATACTGATGGTGTTCATCTTAGTAAAAATTCAAGTAAAATAGTCACTAAAGAAATTTCAAATTGGATTAAAAATATTGAAACCACTCGAACGCGCAACTGATTTTTATTTTGCAGAGTGCTTCATGTTGCAGACAGCTTGCCCACAGTTTGTCTCTCGCAATTGATAAATTCGTAGATTAGTTTACTCCTATAAAACATTAAATTGCATCCTTGGTCGCTATAGACTGATTAAAAATCTTTCTTGGCCATTTTCAGTCCGGATTTTTTTGTGCCTTAACCTGATTTCCCGAATAAATATCGATAGCCACAATCATAGCAGTAAAACCCCAGAAAGGAACTGAGAGTTTATCCGTGTCGAGAAAATTGTTTAAAAATCCATGTATATAGTAGGTAACCAAACCTATCAGAGCCGCCAGAACAAAAGATTTTAAGCGCTTATCGGTTAACCGCATATAAGTATGCACTGCGGTATAAATTACAGTACCGACAATCAGTAAAAAAGTAAGCATCCCCAAAACCCCCGACTCAGATAATGGTCCAAGATATTCGCTGTGCGCATTTCCGCCATCTGCCGAATTGGTGCTTATAATGGTCCTGTTTTCATTTAACTGGAACGGCGCATACTGAAACATGTATGTACCGGGGCCAAAACCAAAAACAGGTTTTTCTTTAAACATTTGAATTGCACAACTCCAACGGTTAAGACGTTCCAAATTGGAGGCATCACTCGTAATATTTGCCATTGAAGAAATGTGCGTTTTAAAATCGGCGGATGATTCCTCTGAATTTTGTTCCAGACTCATAAATATCTGATTTTGAAACGTCAGAAATAAAGCAAGCACGTTTATAAACGTAATAAAAAGTGGTTTGAATCTGATTTTCAGTTTAACAACTGCATAAACCGCTCCTGCCCCAATAAAACTTAACCAGGCAGCACGTGTGTATGAAAGTACAAAACCAATCAACAGTATGCCCAAAACAATTATTGAAATGATTTTTTCTTTCCGGGTTACAAACTGCCCAAACGAAAACATCATCAGAAACGGTATATACATTGCCAACGCAGCTCCATACGATGTGTGGTCTTTATAAAAAGGCGAGCATACAAAATTGGCTACTTCCTTGTTCCATAATCCATATCCCAAATGACGATTGAGCGTGTAAAAAATCACAATCACCAACGAGATTACGTACAGCCAGATATATTTCTCCATGTTTTTGCCTTCAGAAAACATTTTTGCGGTTATAAAATACAAAACTGCCACAAACCAGATGCGCGCCAGCAAAAACTTGAACGATACAATCGGCATCGTACTGGTTAAAGCTGTTAAAAAAATCCAGATTAAATTGATATAAATGGCCATCGAAACAGGATGGGTAAGAATTTGTCTGTCGAACCCCCGGTCATAAATCATTTTCAGCAGAAAAACAATTAATATCCCAACCAACAATGGTTCAGTGGGTAAGTACATATCGAACCCAAATCCAGGCATAATTTCGGAAAGAGGCAGTGAAAGTGGAGCAAACAGTGCAACGAGATAAATAATTTTATCAAAGGAATAGATCGCAACAAGCACTATTGCCAGAATTACTGGCAATGCATTCACCAGCATCATATTTCTTGTCACCATAAAAAACACATTCAACAAAACAAAGCTTATTGAAATGAGATAAAACAGGTAAATTTTTATGGCTGCTTTTTGAAACACCTGTATATTTTATTCTACTTTACGGTAATCGAGCACGAGAAATACCAGCAACGCCAAAAATACTGCAGAGAACGCAGAGAACGCAACAATTAACCAACGTACAGGGTAAGATTTATCGTCGGCAGCGAATGGATGTTCAACGATATGGCTGTAGGTAATGTTTTTTTCGTATTCATTCAGGTTCAATTCGTAAACAGCTTTAATCTTAACAATTTCCTCAAGAACAGCTTCGAAACTTACCTCAAGTGAACGTGCTTCTGCACCCTTTTTAAGCAGGTTGCCAAATATTTCCTTTATCCGGTTAACATCCGCTGAATTACCTCCGCCATCAACCAGCGCTTTCACATAACCACGGGTAACTTCGGGTACCTGGTTTTCAACATCAACAATTCCGGTTTCGGTCCTGATCTGGGTAAGTCTTTGAATCAGCGAATCGACTTCGGCATACTTTTTCTTAAGTTGCTTTTCCGAGATTCCTACCATCTCCCAGTTCTTTGCCTTATACATGTTACCCACGGTTTGATTGTAGAAATGAATAATTGAATCGCACATGTCGCTTGCAATTTGCGGATCGTATGCCATTACCTTTATTTCGACGGTTTCATTTTGGGTTTTCGATGTTTTAACATTTTCATTATATATGTCGAAAATGTACGTCAGGTAATGCGGATCTTCCTTGCTGATATTGAAAATATCTTTTGACTCAAACGCATCAAACATCTTGAATTTGACCGCATTAGAATTTATTATTTCCAACATTTGCTCCGTTTTCGACTCTTCACTCATTTCGCCCAAATTAGTTGGGTAAAGACGTGCAGTTGACTTAAATTTTGGCTTGATAAAAGTTGGTCCTGAGAAGATTGCCCCTAAAAAAATGGCAATAATACCAACAACAATAAAATGAAATTTGCGTTTCCAAATCAAAGAAAGGATTCGCTGGTTGTCAAAAAAATTATTCATATAAAGTATTCATTATTTTATACTATCCCGAATGAGACCTGCATATTGAAAAATAAATTTAAAATTCTAAAATTACGATATGCCCGTTTCATAAGTTTTGGTTACAAGTCAGAATGCCTAATTTCAACGTTACAAAACCAATTTTAGTATTATTGATTTTACCGAAACATATAAAAATTACTCCACAATAATAAGTGAGTAATTCTTCTTCCCTTTTTGTGCAAGAATATATTTATTGCTTATTAAAAATGAATTATTAATCAACAAATCCTGACTTGAAACCTTTTCCTTATTAATACTCAGACCATTTCCCTGAATAGTCCTGCGCAATTCGCCTTTTGATTCAAAAACAAAAGTTTTCTCAGCCAGCAAATCAACAACATTAATTCCGTTTTCAATTTCATTTTTCGAAATTTTAAATTGAGGCACTCCTTCGAAAACTGCCAAAAATGTAATTTCATCCAAACTTTTTAGTTCATCGGCGGTGCCTTTTCCAAAGAGAATTTCTGAAGCTGAAACGGCCATTTCGTAGTCCTTTTTTGAATGAACCATGATTGTAATTTCTTCGGCCAGTTTTTTCTGAAGAATGCGAACATGCGGAGCTTCCTTATGCTGTTCTATTAATGTATCTATTTCATCTTTTGGCAAAAGTGTAAATATTTTTATGTAGCGTTCTGCATCTTCGTCGGAGGTATTTAGCCAAAACTGGAAAAATTTATATGGTGAAGTCCTCACAGGATCGAGCCAGACATTTCCTTCCTCAGTTTTTCCGAATTTTGTACCATCGGCTTTTTTAATTAATGGACATGTAAGTGCAAAAGCTTCGCCACCGGTTTTTCTGCGGATTAGTTCAGTACCCGTGGTAATGTTTCCCCACTGATCGGAACCTCCCATTTGAAGTTTGCAGTTTTTCGTTTCGTACAAATGAAGAAAATCTGTCCCCTGAACCAACTGATAGGTAAATTCGGTAAACGACATTCCGGCGGCACCACTTTCCGGGTCAAGTCGCTTTTTTACCGAATCTTTGGCCATCATATAATTTACTGTGATGTGCTTACCGATGTCGCGGATAAACTCCAGAAATCCGAATTTTATCATCCAGTCGTAATTGTTTACCATTTCGGCGGCATTTGGTGCAGCAGATTCAAAATCAAGAAATTTTGACAACTGCTTTTTCAGACATTCCTGATTATGGCGCAAAGTAGGTTCGTCGAGTAAATTTCGTTCCTGCGATTTTCCCGAAGGATCGCCAATCATTCCGGTTGCACCGCCAACCAGTACAATTGGTTTGTGCCCCGAAACCTGAAAGTGTTTTAACAACATTACTCCCACCAAATGTCCAATATGCAATGAATCAGCCGTCGGATCGATTCCAAGATAAGCAGTTGTCATCTCCTTTTTCAGGTGATCTTCCAATCCGGGCATTATATCGTGAATCATACCCCGCCATTCAAGTTCTTCAACAAAACTCATAAAAACCTTTTTAAAAAATTTGCGCAAAGATATAAAATGATGATAGTTATTTGATTTTCAGTGAAACAAAAAACCGGAAAAGAGATAATACTTCAGTATTATTTCAATTGAGTTAAAGACGATTTACAAACTTTCTGATTTCCGCTCAAACCACTTTTATGTCGTTTTTCCTATTCGGCTTTTGGTTTTCATTCCAAATGTCGATAAATGGAAAGATGGAAGGCGCAATATTTCGGATAGGTTCATACATTCTCGATTTGGATTTGGCATCTTCGGGGAGAATTTGTACGTCGTTGTCTATTTTGTCGAATACCATTAACACAATACTTAAGAACAGGATTGAACGCACAAAACCAAAAACCATTCCTCCCAGTTTATTTGTAATTCCAAGAACTCCCGAATCAAACAAGTTATTCACCACATTACCAACAATATGAACCAGTATTACAATTACGATAAATGTTACTCCAAACGAAATGATATTCAGATAATCAGATTTTAAATCAAAATATTTAATCAGCAGTTCAGTTGTAATATCCGAAAAATGAATCGCTCCCCAAATACCTAAAATTAAGGCAGCCAGGGAAGCCAGTTCGGTTATCAAACCATTTTTAAAACCACCAATTGCAGAAAAAATAAGGATCAATCCAAGAATAATATCAATGTAGTTCATTTTCAGGACAGGTTTAAATTGAGAACTAAAAATAGGTAATCGATAAATCTAAAACAAATGTTAATTCACATTTGCCAGCTTTTCCACTTTTTCAAAAACCCTGAAAAAATTTCCACCCCAAACTTTGCGAATTTCTTCTTCAGTATAACCACGTTTAAGCATCTCTGCAGTAATATTCGGAAACTCACTCACTTCGGCACAACCATCAATTCCTCCACCACCGTCAAAATCGCTGCCTATTCCAACATAATCAATCCCTACTAAGTTTTTCACATAATCGATGTGGTCAACGCAATCGGACACAGTTGGCAGGGCATTTGGATACTTTTCCCTCAAACTTCTCCATTCATTTCGCAACTCCTTTTTTTCTTCGTCAGTCATTGAATCATATTTCGAATCATAAATGAGATTCAGTTCTTTTTCTTTCTGGTAGAGAACTGTTGTAGTATCGGGGTCTTTTATATAAACATCCAGCAAACAAATCTGAATCACCCCACCATTTTTTGCCAGGGTTTTAATCATATCGTCCGTCATATTCCTTTTGTGGTGAGCAATTGTCCGCACACTTGAATGCGACGCAATAACCGGCGCCTTGCTCAGTTTTATAACATCATAAAACGATTTATCTGAAATATGGGACACGTCAATCATCATTCCGTACTTATTCATTTCTTTTACCACTTCCCTGCCAAATTCACTCAGTCCGTTGTGTTCAGCGCCTTTTCTGTCGGAAGATGAGTCGCATATATCGTTATTCAGAGAATGGCAAAGTGTAATGTAACGTACTCCACGATCGTAAAATTCCTTCACCTTTTTTATATCTGTACCAATCGGAAAACCGTTTTCCATTCCAATATAAATGGCACGTTTACCTTGCATTTCCAAACGGTTAGCATCATCTGAATTAAAAGCTACCTCAGCCATTTCGCTGTATTTGTTGCATGCTTCGTAAGTAGCATCTATCATTTGGTTGGCCATTTTGTATGCATTTTCGGTGTTCTCTGCGGTTCGCTCACGTTGCCCGGTAAAAGCAGCAAAAAACATAGCATCCAAACCACCTTCCTTCATTCTCGGAAAATCAACCCTACTTTGCGGCGGATTGTTCCTTATTCCAACATCGAAATTATCTTCGAGCATATTCATTGGGGTGTCACAATGAGTA
>DATITY010000354.1:0-8943 GCA_035467235.1 Draconibacterium sp.
TATTGTAAAAATCAGGCCTCCAATGATTAATCCCAAAATGCTGAAACCAATTTGTAAAGCAGCCACAATGTTAATGTGTTTTTCCATAATTTTAAGTTTTGTTTTGATGAGTTTAAATTTACAAAAAACTGATGAATTAAATAAATAGCGGGTTATTTATTAGACCAACCTCAACTTTTCGGTGTTGAATGGGTTATATTGGCAGAGATTATTATTGAAAAAGTTATTTTTGGTGTCAGAAAAGGAGGAGAAAATGGAAATATTAACAGTGTTATTTTTGACAATTGCGCTCGTTGGTCTTGCAGTGGCAGGAATGGCAATCACAATCCTGGTTAAAAAAGGAGGTAAGTTCCCAAATACGCATGTTAGCGGAAATAAATATTTAAAACGGAAAGGTGTATACTGTTCGCAAACGCAGGACAGACTGGAACAACAAAGGGCAAACAAAACGATTACATTCAAAAATGTAACGATCGCTGCTGATAAAAACGCACGGTAAAATGATTTTTATTCTACAAGTCTCTGCTTAAAGTTTTCAGACATATAAATTTTGTTGTTGCCCTTTTCATCGGCATAAATAAAATAAACTTCCAACTCTGGCATTTGCTTCGAAAGTTCAATGCTTTTTTCGAGGCCCATAACCATAAATGTTGTTGCAAAACCATCGGCAGTCATTCCATCCTGGGTGATAACTGTTGCACTTAACAGGCTGTGTTGAACAGGATAGCCGGTTTTCGGGTCGATGGTGTGGGCGTATTTTTTACCATCTTCAACATAAAAGTTGCGGTAATTTCCGGAGGTTGCAAGAGCCTTGTTTTCGAGATGCACTTTTGCCTGAATTTCGTTGTTTACAAACACATTTTCATCAACAGGCTTGTTAATTCCAATGGTCCATATATTTCCCTTTTCGTTTTTTCCCTGGGCTTTAACCTCCCCTCCTATTTCAGTCATGAAGTTTTTGCACCCTTTTTGTTGTAAAAATTCGCAAATCAAATCGCAGAAATAGCCGTCACAAAGGGCATTCATATCTAACTTCATATTCAGATTTTCCTTTATCACTTTTCCGTTTTCTATTTTCACTTTATGGTAACCGGTCAGTATTTTAAGGCTGTCCACTTTTTCCTGTGTCATTTTTTTCTTGTCTTCAGGTCCAAATCCCCAGGCATTTACCATTGGTCCGCAGGTAATATCGAAGGCACCGTCGGAAATTTGAGAGATTTCCATTGCCTTGTTAAAGCAGGCGATAAATTCAGACGCCAATGTTACATCTTCGTTATTGTTTACTTTCGAAATGACCGATTCCTTTTCGTAAACCGAGAAAATCATGTTGTAATTCTTTAGTAAAGTATCTATTTCTGCCTGCATATCTTTACCTTCAGGGTTTTCATAAACAATAAGATAAGGAGCGCCATGAATTATTCCTTTATTGTAAATATATTTCGCTACAGGTTTTTGACAGCCACTAAAAACAAAAATTGAAATGAAAAGGAGGAACAGTCTTATCTTCATTTTATAAAAAATTAAGTTCTGTGCGAAATTATAAAAATTGAACTAAACAGATAATTTCAGGAGCTTTATTAGCTTCATTTAATTCTGCTGAAAAATGGAAATAATTTTGATTTTAAATGCTTTTATCATCTGAAGATTCGATACTTAAAAATTCAATTTATTACTTTAGCGAAACTAAATCAAAAAAACTTTCAATATGAATATCGCTTTATTGGGAACAGGTTTAATCGGTACATTTTATTGCATGTCTCTCCATGGGCTTCGCAGCCGCGACAAAGTAACCATTGTTTATTCGCGCTCGGCCGATAGGGGAGCCAAATTCGCGGCCGACAATAATATTCCAAAGTGGACAACAGATTTAAAAGAGGCAGTTTCCGATTCCAATGTAGATGTTGTGGTGGTAGGTTTGCCAAACAATCTGCACAAGGAAGCCATTTTTGCCGCGGTTGATGCCGGGAAAGCAGTTTTGTGCACCAAACCGCTGGCACGTAATTCTGAAGAAGCCTGGGAAATTTTGCAGAAAGTGGAAAAGGCCGGTATTTTTAATGGTTACCTCGAGGATCTGGTTTACACCCCAAAACACCTGAAAGCACACGCTTCGGTTGAAAATGGCGCCATCGGGAAAGTGCTTTGGGTGCGTTCGCGTGAAGCGCATCCCGGCCCGCACAGCGACTGGTTCTGGAATCCTGAATTGTCGGGTGGGGGAGCCATTATCGATTTAGGTTGTCATTGTATTGAAATTGGCCGAAGTTTTATAGGTAAAGATATTCGACCCGTTGAAGTGGTTTGCTGGGCCGACACGCAGGTGAAACCTATTGAAGCCGAAGACCATGCCATAGGATTGGTTCGGTTTCAGAATGGCGCAATCGGGCAGTTCGAGGTAAGCTGGTGTTTTCGTGGTGGAATGGAATTGAAAGATGAAGTTTCGGGGGTTGACGGTTCCATTCGTCTCGACAATTTTTTACGCACAGGTTTCGAAATGTACTCGGCGCCAGGGAGAAAAGGTTATGTGGCCGAAAAAGCAGAATCCGATTCCGGGTGGCTATTCCCGGTGGGAGACGAAGTTCACGAACTGGGTTACAACCACATGTTTGCCGATATGATCAATTCGATTGAAAAGGGTAAGAAACCGGCAGAGGGTTTTTACGATGGTTATGTGGTGAATGCAATTATGGATGCCTGCTACAAATCGGCCAAAACCAAAAAGTGGGAACCGGTGGAATTAAACGAATGGCGCGGAAAAACTGAGGTTGAACCACTTTCGGCTTTTGTGGAATACGACGTAAATCACTGGCTTGTAAAAGAGGAACTTTTACCCGATGGGCGTAAAAAAGTAATTCTTAAAGTGAAAAGTACCGGGGAAATCATTCAGAGAGAAAGTTAACGACTCATATTTTCAAACAATGCAAAAGGGTTTGAAATTCATATTTTACTGCTTTATTTTCTTAAGTTCTGAATTTCTGATTGCGCAAAATGAGAATACATCGGATTTAGAACAATTGGAGGTAACTGAGTGTGATAATACCTTCTTTCGAAATGATAAATTCTGGAGGGGCGCTGACGGTGCGGCTACCATTGACCTCGAAAACGGAAAAATTCTCTGGTTGTTTAGCGATACATTTATTGATGCCAACGGGACAGGGAAACGGACAAATTCAGAAATGATTAACAATTCCATTGCTATTCAGGACAGAAATGACATTGGGAAATCCAAAATTTCTTTTTACTGGAAAGGCAAAACAAAAAAGCCAAAAGCATTTTTTGAACTTCCGGGGAAAACCTGGTTTTGGATTGGTCATGGTGCAATGGTAAACGGCAAACTTGTAGTTTTTTTATTTGAAGAAAAAGCGACAAATGAAGGATTAGGATTTGAGTCAGTTGGATGGTACGTTGCAATCATCGATAATCCAAATGATAATCCTGAGTCCTGGAAAATTAAGTATATCAAAGGCCATGAAACATTTGGTGTAATCGTTGGTTCTTCAGCAGTTCTAAAAGACAGCAATTATGTGGTCGCTTTTGGTGTAAAGGAGCCGGGAACTCATGAAACCTATCTTTTAAGGTTTGAAAAAAAACAACTTGCAAAGGGAGATTTATCGGGAATGGAATGGTGGGCCAACAATTCCTGGACAAAAAATGTATCTGAAGAACCAAAATCGTCAGTGCTATTTAGCGGACAAACAGAATTCTCCGTACATTTTGATAAGGAATCAGGAAAATACATCCAGATTCAAACTTATGGATTTGGACATTCTTCCATTGGTTACCGGTTGGCTGATTTGTTGCAGGGGCCGTGGTCGGAACCGGTTATATTTTATACCCCGAAACTAAAAAATGAAAAAGAATTTGCTTACACTGCCAATGCACATCCCGAACTGAAAACGGATGGTATTTTGATAACCTACAACGTAAATAATTTTGACTTTGGTCAGTTAGTAAATGATGAAACAATATATTTCCCAAAAATTGTAACGTTAAAAATCGAAAAATAAAAAATATTGGAATTACTGATTAAGTGGATAAAGGAATTTCAAAGAGTTAAACTGACCTGGTATATTAAGCTCATTTGAAATTCGTTTTTAACTCAAAGAAATCATAAATTGAGCTCCATTTCTAATGAAGGTGAGCTTGAAATATATTTTTTGCTGAATAAATCTTTTATTTGATGTACATAATCCTTTAACATGATATCATTCTTAACTTTAAAAACAAAAATCTATTCTTATGAAAACACTATCATTACCCATTTCTGCAATTTTGTTTACACTTGTTTTACTGAGTTGTTCAGAAAAGAAAGTTCCTTCCTCAAAAGTAGAAGAAATAAAAGCTTACAACCTTGATTTCAACTGGGGTGAAGGAGGTCCGAATGCCTTTGCAGCGCCGGGTTTGTGGGCCGATGCTGATCCAAAGGAACACATTAAATGGTACAAAGATTTGGGGGTGAATACCATTCAGACTTTTATTGTTTCGTGCAACGGTTATGCCTGGTACAAAAACGGTGTAGTTCCCGAACAGCCCGGTTTGAAAACTGACTTTCTGCCCGAAATGGTGCGTTTGGGACACAAGGAAGGAATAAAAGTGATGGGCTATTTATGTATCGGTTCGAATGTTCGCTGGGGACTTGAAAATCCGGATTACAGTTACGGGATTCCGGCCGACCGTCACATCCCGTTTACCCAAAAATACCTTGATTATCTGGATACATTAATACGCGATGCTGTTTCCAAAACCGGAATCGATGGTTTTATGATTGACTGGTTTTACCAACCCAATCGTGCCGGTAACAACGGAAAATGGCTTGAAAGTGAAAAACAACGCTTTGCAGAATTAATAGGAAAACCTTTTCCGGGTGAGGAAAATCTTTCGGAGGAAGAATACAACAGTTACAGCCGGAAGGCAATTGAAGCCTGCTGGAATGTGATTTACAACGCAGCTAAGGAAACCAATCCAGATTGTATCCTCTGGCTCACCTGTTTCGATATCACTCATCCGCACATTGTAAACTCAAAAATGTTCCAGGAAATTGACTGGCTGATGAACGAAGAAGGCGATTTGAATAAAATTGATTCTATTAAAAGCATGGTTGGAAAAAATACCCAATTGATAACCTGTCTGGCCAACTGGAATAAAAAGGATGCCGTTGAGGTTGTTACCGGAGCAATAAAAAATGGTGTTGGATTGTACGGATTTGTGAAACCCGACAGTACTTCGCTGTTGCCGCCAATTGCTCACTTTCTTTCATTGCCCATCGACAGTTTTACTGGTGACGACCGCAACATTGCAACGCTTGCAAGGGTTTACAATAATTTGCCTATGGATTTCATAAAAGAAAAGGAATGATTTTGACCTGAATTATTGCTTTAACAATTGGGTTTCCTACAAAATTTGAAATTTAACTGCTAAAATCTGTTAATTTATTTTATGCACTGATAAAAAAATATTATTTTTTATCTATTAGTGAATCAGTTATTTATAACCTGTTGATTTGATTCTTGTCCTCCATATTTAAATATTTGTTCAACAAAATGCGCAATTCGTTTAAACAAAATACAAATTAGTCTGTTTATACTTTCGAGATTTAAAAATAAGAAAAACAATTCCGGTAGCGGAAACAAAAAACGAAAGCTATGAATGACGAATTAATTTTAACAAGAGTAAATGGTAAAATCAACGGCAGCGCCGGGATTAATGGTAATGGTAAACGTACAATAGAAATAAAGGATTTTGAGTTATTTGGCGATAACCACATTGGAACTTCGGTTGACACCCCAATGCGCGAAGATGCATTCGATATTTCGGATGACGAGAAAATGGCCATTATCGAGGATAAATTCCGCGATATCATGGAAACGATGGGTTTGGATTTAACCGACGACAGCCTGCGCGGAACACCGCACCGTGTGGCCAAAATGTTTATCAAGGAAATATTTTACGGCTTGAATCCGGCCAACAAACCCAAAATTTCGGTTTTCGAAAACAAGTTTAAATACAACGAAATGCTCGTGGAGAAAAACATCAACATGAACTCTACCTGCGAGCACCACTTTTTGCCGATTGTTGGGAAGGCGCATGTTGCATACATTTCGAACGGAGAAGTAATTGGTTTGAGCAAAATAAACCGTATTGTTGACTATTACGCCCGCCGTCCGCAGGTTCAGGAAAGACTTACGGTGCAAATTGCAGAAGAACTGAGACGCATTTTGAAAACCGACGATGTGGCTGTGATTATCGACGCCAAACACATGTGCGTTTCATCACGTGGAATTCAGGACGAAAGCAGCAGCACCGTAACTGCAGAATATTCAGGAAAATTCAAAGACAAAGCCGTTCGCGAAGAATTTTTGAGATATCTGGATATTTAAGAAAGTCGGAAGACCAAAGTCCGAATAACAGGTTTTAAAAGAGAACCGTTTCATCTTATTTTCAAAAGTTGGAATGGTTCTTTTTTTTGGAGAAGGAAACGTTATCTTGAAAATAAAGTTTTCAGTTTTGTTCTCAGCGTTTTGTTTTTATAAAAGACCGGTTCTCTTTATCGTTTATTTGTTTGTTTATTGAAAGTAATCTTTAAATAAAATCTCAAATCGACATTCGTTAAACTGCTGTCAACCCCTGTTTTCGAAGTAGGTTGACTGCATTTTAATTACTGCATTTTTAAAATCGGGAAATTTTTTCCAAAGGTCTTTTTCGCATTCTTTTAAATCTTTGCACTCAATACATGAATCCAGCTTTTTGTCGATAGCACAGTTACGGACATCACATTTCTGAAGCCGGATTCCAACAGGTTTATCCATGTTCTTGCATCCGAAACAGAATATTTTATCAGGGTCGAATTCTGCAACACCAAAACGTTCTTTCATTTCCCAGGTTTCATAAGCTTTCTTTTTCAGTTCGGCATCATTTTTCACCGAAGCTTCAAGAAACACACAATCTTTAGGACACGTGTACCCGCAATAGTTGAGTTTTTTTGGATCTGGGATTTCATTTTGAAAATGGTTAAAGATGTTAATTGCCTGTAATTTTCCGGAGAGTAACAGGGCACAACCCGCAACAGCACTGGTAGTAACAAATTTTCTGCGGTTAAATTGATTTTCCATTGGTTTTTGATTTTTTTGAATTTGTATTTAATAATCCGGTTTAATTACTAAACAGACAATTCAAATCATCAACACCCTGAAAGAATATTAAAGTAGGAATATACCTCGTCATAATTTTTCACTTCCATCAAATCAGCACGCATTTTTGCAGCACCTTCAAAACTGTTCAGGTAAATCTTGTAAAACCTTTTCAATATGTTGAAATTTTTCTTTCCAGACCAGGTTAATTCGAATAGCCGGGTATGTTCAATCAATTTTGCAATTCGTTCTTCCTTCGTAATTTCAGTTTTTTCAGGATTGAAAAACCAGGGATTCTGAAATATACCGCGGCCAATCATTACTCCGTCAACACCTGTTTCTGCGATTTTTTTCAAGCCATCTGCAAACGAAAAAACATCGCCGTTACCATGCAACGGAATATTTGGATTAATCTGATTTTTAAGTTGAACTGCTTTTGCAATTTCTGTCCAGTCGGCATTTCCCTCTGATTGCATTCGTTGGGTGCGGCCGTGTAAAATTATGGCTGCCGGCTCGGCTTCCAGTAGTTGCGAAATCCACTCTTCGGTTTGATGTTGTTTTATTCCGGTTCGGGTTTTAATGCTTACAGGAAGATTTGTTCCTTCTTTTGTAGCTGCAATAATTTCTTTTGCCAGCGACGGTTCGCCAATCAGTGCGCTGCACGAACCTTGTTTTACCACTTTTTTAACCGGGCAACCCATGTTGATATCAAGTCCATCGAAAGTGTAATTTTCGGTGATGTATTTTGCAATGTTGTTGTAAATTTCAGGATTTCGTCCCCAGATTTGGGCTACCAGTTTTACATTCAACTTTCGAAGCAACTCCTTTTCCGATTCATTGACAATCAACCTTTCCGAAACACGTATTCGGCCAACCGGGTGGTTCATTCCTTCGACAGAAGTAAATTCGGTGAAAACCACGTTCAGTTTTCCAGGCGCTGCCATTCCCATTACGATCTCACGAAAAACCGTGTCTGTAACGTCCTCCATGGGGGCGAGGGAAAAAACAGGACCAGTAAAATTTAGCCAGAAGTTGTTCATTTCTAATAAAATCTAAATTTCAAATTTCAGATGACAAAAAACAAATAAATCACAAAATTTAAAAATCAAAAATCCAAACATTTTCGACACACTAAGTTTGATTTTTTGAATTTGTTCTATTGTGATTTATTTGTTTTTTGTTTTTTGCTTTTTGATGCTTAAACAGATTGTTGTGTTTTAATCAATGCCAGACTCTTTCTGTACTTCCTGCTGTTTCCAAAAACCACTTTTTTTATTTTTGAATTTCCGTTTATCAATTCATCCGAACATTCGGGAGTGCAGCAACCGTGGTATTTTTCAGCGCAATCCGGACATTGAATAAACAAAATGTGGCAGCCATGATTGGCACAGTTGGTGTGTGAGTCGCAGGGTTTGCCGCATTGGTGACAGCGGGAAATAATTTGCCCGTTTACACTTTCTCCCAGCCGCTCGTCGAAAACAAAGTTTTTACCTATGAATTTTGATTCAAGATTGGCCGCATTTATTTGCCGGGCATACTCCAAAATACCGCCGTGTAACTGGTTAACATCTTCAAAACCTTTATTTTTCAGATAGACGCTGGCTTTTTCGCAACGGATTCCTCCGGTGCAGTAAAGAAGTATTTTCTTACCTTTTTTATCCTGAAGTAAATCGGTTACTATTTCCAATTCTTCGCGGAAAGTATCTGCTTCCGGGCAAATTGCCCCTTCAAAACGCCCGATTTCACTTTCGTAGTAATTGCGCATGTCAACCACCACCGTGTTTTCCTTTCCGATTTGATTGTGGAATTCAACACCACTCAA
>DATITY010000355.1:0-13332 GCA_035467235.1 Draconibacterium sp.
ACCAGAAAAAGCACCGATTTTATCGTTACGGCGTTCGTACATGTGAACGCTTTTCAACACATAATCAATACGTTCGTCGCGGATTTTTGTGTCCTTAATCCCTTTCAGAATGGCCTGATAATCGAGGAATTCCCATGCCGACATGTTTTCTTAGGTTCCAAAAGCCTGTGGTAAATAACCAATCAATCCCTGCAATTCTTCGCGGTATTTTTGTGTATCCATGCCGTTTATCCAAATCTTGCCGTAACTCTGTTCCAGAATTCCGCAGATAATACGCATCATTGTCGATTTTCCTGCACCGTTGGGACCAAGCAAACCAAACATACCGGTATTTATTTCGAGCGAAACTCCATTTAAAGCACGGAAAGGTTTTTTGCGTTTCCCGATAACCGGAATCTGGCGAACCAGGTTAAAATAACCACGTCGCAACCCGCTGAAACGTCCTTCGATACGGGCAATATTTAAGCTTTTGTTGTGAATGTATTCCCCTGAACTGTAAATTACAAGTAACAAATACCATATCACGCCTACAAAAATCAACATCCCGATATTATCCCAGTGTTTAAAAAATACACCTAAAAATACCAGCGGAGTAACCCAATAAATAATATTCTTAATGATATTGCTTATTTTCAGGAACTTCTTTTTCGAGGTAGCCTCGTATTTATTGACAAGCACCTGGTTTACCGGTTCGAATAAAACGAACTGGAAGAAAAATACAAAGTGCGATAATAACCACATCCAGAAATTGCTTTCGAGATAGAAAAAAGTGAAATATACGAGATAACCGAATAATGGGATTTGCCATACCAAATCGTTGAAATCGCGGGCTTTTTTGTAGTCTTTCTGTAATCCGGCGCGTTCCCTGATTTTTAATCCTGATTTCCATTCGCGCACAAACCTGCTGTCGCGATCGTATATTTTTACCAGCTTGCGAACTTCAATTTTTATTGAATCATTTTCGCCAATTACTTTTGCGCTTGCATTGCGTAAACTGGTCATTACAAAAGCAACGATACCTGGCACAAGTATTACCAGCAACATAAAATCGAGCAACTGCCATATAAATGTTTCAACCTCCAGATAAATGTACACTGCACAAACCACAAAAACTATCGACATTCCCGTTTTCAGCATCCAGTTGAGCGATTTAAGCCAGTCGATTGCATTTTCAAGGCCTGCATAAAGTGTAGGTATAAATACAAGGGTAAGCAAAGTACTTAACGACAACCCACCAATAACGGTAATTGCAAACGGAGCGCCGATTGCACCCACGTATTCAGCCGAACCCATAGCCAGAGGCAGTAAAGCGACAATAGTTGTCCCGGCAGTAATCAAAATCGGGCGAACTCGGGAAAGACCTGCAGTAATAAGTGCCCGTGATTTCCGGTGTCCCTGTTTTCGCAGAATATTGGTATAGTCGATTAATATAATTCCGTTGTTTACAACCACGCCCAGCAGAATTATAAATCCCATTAAGGTATTGGCATTAAACAAACTGTTTCCTGTAAAAATCAATGCAATAAACGAACCGATGGCGGCCAGCGGCACTGAAAACATGAGTACAAAAGGTAACACAACCGATTCGAAAACGGCTGCAAGAATCATGAATATTAATATAAAAGCAGCCCCGATTAAAAAATAGAACTCCGAAAACTGGTCTTCTTCATGAATTACTTCAACTGCAACACCCGGAGGTAATTTGTAAGAACTCACGATATCATCAATTTCCAAACGATAAGCTTCCAGAAGATCTTTTGATTGCTCGGCCTCGGCAACAAAACGGTAAGTTAATTCGATTTGTTTTTCCTGGTCGATCCTGGTAATACTCGATGTACCGCTGGCATAAACCAAATCGGCAATATCTTTCAAATCGTAGGTAGCACCCTGCGCGTTTCTTATTTGTAACCGCTGCAAATCTTCGATTCCTTTTTCGGTACTTTCCTCTTCTTCCTTTTCAGTAAGCTTTTGTTTTACAATAATTTCATATTCTTCGGTTCCTTGTTTAAAGTTAACACCCGAAGTAAATTCGCGTGAAAACGATCCCAGCTCTGAAGCAATATTTCCGAGTGTTATTCCATATTCGGTTAACAGAATCTGATTAAAATAGAGGTGTATTTCGGGCCGGTTACTTGAAACACTGATATTTGCATTTCTGATTGACTCCAAATCCTCGATATAATACTGTAAATCCTCGGCAACACCTTTCATAATGTCGAAGTCTTCGCCTTTAATAACAACACGTTCCTGATTTGTACCAATCCCCATAAAATTGCTGAATCCTTCAGTTCCCGAGCGGCCACGACCACCGAAACTACCACCCGATGTGGGAGCAGTTAAACTGATTTCGGCCTTGGCAATATTATTAATGCGGGTTTCAACATCGGCTTTAATTTCTGCAATGGTGCGGTCATCAATCTTTTTATAATCATCTTTTAAAATGAAAGTCAAAACTGCTTCTTCCTGCTGAATTCTTGAGATCAGATCTTTCTTTTCAGCAATTTCTGAAAGACGTGTTTCAACATCGGCAACCACCAGATCGGTACTTTGGAGCGTTGAACCGGTTGGCATGGTTACATAAATCGAAAATTGTGTTTCTTCCACTTCTTCCAGGTTATTTACGCTAACGGCAAGAATTACAAATATGGTAACGAAAAACAATACAATTGCTCCAATTATGGTAGATGCCGGGCCCCGCATGCTTGCTTTTAAAAGCAAAACATAAATCTGAATAATCCGGTTATTCGTAGTTACTTTTTCGTAAAATATATTTTTTGATCTTTTTCCTTTCAATAAAATATGTGCGCTAATTGGTACAAGCAGCAGCGCTACAAAAAGCGAAATAATCATGGTTGAAATAACCGAAACACCGATGTTGTTTCCCAGCAGTTTAATCATGAATTCTGATGAAAAAAGGAAAGGCAGAAAAACAATAATCGTTGTAAGGGTAGATGCAATAATTGAGCGCAAAACCTCTTTAGTTCCCTGCGTAACGGCTAGATCGGCATCGTATCTTTTCCCCGAAAGCCGGTATATATTTTCGAGCACAACTACACTGTTATCGAGTAACATACCGATTGCCAGTACCAATCCAACCAGCGTTAAACTGTTAACAGAAATATTAAAAGCGTAAAACAGATTAAAAGCAGTGAATACTGAAACCGGAATTCCCAACGCCATAAACGATACAATGCGGAAGTTTTTTAAGAACATCCACAGCACAAAAATAGCGAGTAATCCACCAACCAAAGCTAAATCGATCATTTGGTTGATATTTTTTTCCATAGTTTCGGCGGTGTTGGTTTGCACCACAATTTCAACGCCTTTGGGTGCAAGCTTTTTGTTGAGTTCCAGAATTTGCTCCTGAACACGGTGCGAAAGTTCTATTTTATTGGCTTGCGAATCGCTTACAAGTGTCATTGAAACAGCATCCAGGCCATTTACACGGCTGATGGTTTCTTCTTCCTTAACACCAAAAAATACGCTGGCCACATCTTTTAAATATACCGGGCCTTCGGCAACAATGATATTTTCTATATCAGAAACATTATCGTATTCGGCAGTTACATGAACAAAATACTGCTTTTTCGAATCGTGTAAATAACCTGTGAATACACGGTTTCTTGAATTCTGGCTAATGGCATTTCTAAGTTGCGAGGGTGTTATTCCGTAAGCCTCACAAGCGGCCAGGTCGTATGTAACTTCGATTGAACGTTCATTTCCTCCAAAAACAGTGACAGATGCAATTCCGTTGGTATTTTCAATGGTGGAAAGTATCTCCTTGTCAACAATATTTCTGAGTCTGTCTGTTCCCCCCTCGCCCCGTACCTGCAACTCCATAAACTGGTTATTAAGCTGCTGTATATCAACCTTTGTAACCGTTACAATAAAGTTTTCGTCGATATTGTCGGTAACCTGGTCTATTTTTTCCTGAAGTTTCAGAAAGGTGTATTTGGTATCAACATTTTGTTCAAAGTTGACCTGAATGCTGGCAGACCGGCTGTTTAATGACGACTCAACGCTTTCAATTCCACCCATTGTGCCAATTGCCCCTTCAATTGGAATAACCGCCTGACTTTCCATGTATTTTGGGTCAACCTCAATTCGCGACTGAATCTGGACAAAAAGCATGGGTAACTCGGCATTTGGAATCAACTCCACCGGCAACCTTTTGTACGAGACATACCCAAGAATGGTAAGTCCCAGAAACACCATGCTTATGAATATTTTTCTATGGATTATGAATTTCATCTTCTTTTTTTAATGGAACAATGATGACGCAGATTTTACTTTACCCGTAGTTTTAGCCTGCATTCTATTCTTTTTTCCTTACAAATACTCCCTTAAACCTGTCGAGCACATCAAAAACACATGGTATAACCACCAGCGTTAACAATGTCGATGTTGTCAATCCTCCAATTACAGCCAACGCCATTGGTGAACGCAGTGAAGAACTTTCACCAAAACCAATTGTTAATGGCAACAAAGCTAAAACTGTAGTTAAACTGGTCATTAAAATTGGGCGGATTCGCTGCTGGCCGGCCTGAATGATGGCTGTTTTCCGATCCACTCCATTTTGCATCAACTGGTTTATTCTGTCAACCAGAATAATGGAATTGTTTACTGCAATACCCGCCAACATAATAATCCCGATAATTGCCATAATATTTATGGTTCTGCCAAGCAGGAAAAAGGTTAAAACTGTTCCGACCAAAGCCAGCGGAATGGTTAACAGAATGGTAAACGGATGAACCAGCGACTCGAACTGAGAAGCTAAAACCATATAAACCAGTATTATGGAAAGTATTAAAGCGAATCCCAGATTATTCATTGATTCCTGTCGTTTTTCTTCTTCACCGGTAACCTGAATGCGGTAATTGGGTTGTAAATCGATGGTGGCAGTAGCTTCACGGATTTCGGCAGCTACCTTATCCAGCGCTGCGTTTTTGTCGATTTGTGCAGTAACTTTTCCGATGCGGTTTTGATTGCGCCTGAAAATTTCTTTCGGCGAAACCTCAGTTGTGATTTCGGCAATTTCGTTTAACCTGAAAATCTGATCTCCCGAAGTAATCATTATCTCATTTACTTCATTCAGGCTTTTTTCAGGAACTTTTATGGTAATGTCGCGCATTTCACCATCTCTTTCAAGTTGTCCGGCATTTTTACCTTCCAACTGATCCTGAATTTGTGTAACCACAGTATTGATATCGATATTGTAAATTCCGGCACGCATGCGGTCAACTTTTATCTCAACTTCGGGTGCACCATCTTCAATCGACGTTTGAACATTAAACAGTTTATCCATTCCAAGCATTTTTTCCTTTACCTGGTTTACAACAGATTCAATTTCGTCCAGTTCCTCTCCACGCACTTCTACAACCACAGGTGCTTCACTGGTCCCAAGTATTGAATTTAATGAGCTTTGTTCCTGTTTAAACGCAACTTCCAATCCGGCAATATTCTTTGTTAAAGCATCAATTGAAGCAATAACTGATTCGGTTGAAACAGTTGATTCTTCTTTCAGAATTACCATTATTTCTGCAGTATTTTCTCCTTCAAAAACCGAACTTTCATCACCTGACATTCCCGAAGACGGACCTGCCTGCGAATAGATGGTTTCAAGATTTTCGCCGAGATAATCGGCTAAAATGACTTCAATATTTTTTACCATTGCTTCGGTACGTTCCAATTCGGTTCCTTCCTGCAATTTCATTTCAATGGTAAACTCACGTGATTCGGTTTTTGGCATAAACTCAGTACCAATAAATGGCACCAATAATAAGGAAGCCGCAATTAAACCTGTTGAAACAATAATTACCAGCCATTTAACGCTTAACACCTTTTCAAGAAAACGTCCGTAACTTCCTACTTTAACCGACTTAATTTTTTGAGTTAATTTTTTGTTGCGGTATATCCTGTGATACAACATCGGGATAAGAAAAATAGCCACAAACAACGATGAAATTAACGAAAAAGCAACTGTCCATGCCTGATCTTTAAACAGTTCGCCGGAAGCGCCATGCAAATATACAATTGGCAGGAAAACCACAATAGTTGTTAACGTTGAAGCTGTAATTGCGCCTCCAACTTCGGCGGTTCCGTTAATTGCTGCATCGCCCACACTCATTCCGCTTTCATGGTTTCTGAAAATATTTTCCATAACCACAATAGCGTTGTCAACCAGCATGCCAGCGCCGAGAGCGAGACCGCCCAATGTCATAATATTAATGCTCAGGTCGTTGAAATACATTAAATTGAAGGTGGCTATAACAGAAATTGGAATTGCCAAACTTACAATTATTGTTGTACCGATTCTGCGTAAAAAGATGAACAAAACCACCACCGCCAGCAGGATTCCGAGTAATGCAGTATCCTGCACTTCGCCAATTGCGTCGCTGATAAATTTACCCTGATTTGTAACCTGTGTAAGTTTGTACCCCGGCAAAGCTTTTTCAATTTGTACCAATGCTTCCTTGATCTGCTCAACCGATTTTACTGTATTGTATTTTGTTTCCTTGTACACTGAAAGGCCAACGCAGCGTTCGCCATTAATGTGAACAATGTTATATGGATCTTTATTCCCGTAAGAAACGGTTGCAACATCCTTCAGGAAAATGGGAGCTCTTTCAACTGTTGCCTGACCGTCAGATACAACCCGTGTGGCTTTGTAGCCAACTATGAGGTTTTCAAAATCCTCCTTGTCGCGTAACATGCTGACACCTTTTACAATGTACTGCATGCCAAGTTCGCTGATTCGGCCTCCGGAAACATTGCGGTTAAAGTTTTGAATCCGGGTGCTTACTTCATCGAGTGAAAGATTTTGTGATTCCAGCCTGTACAAATCAGTTTCAATCACGATTTCGCTTTCTTCCTGACCGGCAAGTTCAACTTCGGCAACTCCTTCCAAACGAACCAGTTCGTTGCGGATATAACTCTCGGCAACTTTGCGGATTTCATTCATGTCGGTAATTTCGTTATGGGTTAAACCAATAATCATTACCGGCGAAGTATTCGGATCATGTTGTGTTATATTCAGCTCTTCGATATCGGAATTTTGGGTAAGTGTATTCAGCGATTTCTGCAAATCGAGAAAAGCCTCATCCATGTCTTTATCCCACGCGTATTCAACTGTAATTTGAGCCGAACCTACTTTCGAAATCGAAGTTACCTGAACTACCCCAGCCTGCCTCATGGAAAGGGCTTCAATACCTTCAACAAACTGTTTCTCCATTTCTTCGGGAGGCCGCTCTCCCGATTTAATTTCCACGAAAATCCGTGGCGAATTTAAATCGGGGAAAAGGTCAACACCCAGTTTGTCGAATGAAATGTATCCAAGGAGAATTACTCCCAGAACAATCATCAAAATGGTAACCGGGTAATTGACAGAAAATTGTGTTAATTTCTTCATGTTACAAATTTTCTAATAACAGGATAATTCTTACAGAATGATTTTCACTTTTGAGTTGTCGCGCAATGTTTCAAATCCTTTTATGATTAGCCTGTCGTTTTCGCTAAGTCCTTCTATTACTTCAACAAAATCCTTGTTTTCAATTCCGGTGGTAATAACGCGGTCGTCGGCAGCGCTGTTACGTTCAACCACAAACACATATTTTCCGCGGTTTCCGCTTAAGATTATATTTTTAGGAATAACAATTACACTGTCCTTCCTGGCAGTAATAATGTCGGCTTTAACAAACATTCCGGGGCGTAATTTTAAATCGGGATTATTGATCAGGAGTTTTCCACCAAAAGTTCTTGTTTCGGAACTGATCATTGGTGAAAGTTCGCTAACGGTGCCAACCAAAGTATCTTCGGCAATGGTATAATTGGTAATTAGCACTTCTTGACCGAGCTGAACTTCTGAAATACTTTTTTCAGGAAGATTAATGTCAATGTACATTTTATCATAACTCATCAGGCTTACCATTGGCTGACCTGAAGTAACACGCGTTCCCTTGGTGTAATAGGGCAATTCAACAATTACGCCTGAGAAAGGTGCAATAATGTTCATTTTTGCCAGTCGTATCTGGGCACTTTCGAAATCATATTGCGCATTTGTTCTTGATACTTCAGAATTGCGAAGTTCGCGCAAAGTTACTCCCCCTTTTTCGTATAATGATTTTTGTTTTTCATATTCGTTTTCCGAGATTTCGAGATTCAGTTTTTTTGAATCGATTGCAAGCCCGTTGATATACTCAGGATCTTCGAAACGAATAATAACCTGCCCTTCTTTAACTTTGTCACCCAATTTAAAAGGTTTTCCGGTGGCCGGATTTGTTTGAAGGTGATACTGACCTGAAACTTCAGAATTTAACGTTGCTTCATAGATTGCCTTTGCAGTGCCGGTGGTATTAATAAACTGGCTGATACTTTGTTTTTTTACATTCTCAACGGAAACCGGGATTGCCAACTCGGTTGTTTCGGCCTGTTGCTGGTTGTTGCACGATACAGCTACTATTCCGGCTGCAGCCATTAATAACAGTAATTTGATATTCTTCATTTTTCAATTATTTTTCTGGTTCGTTATTTTCTTTTAAATATAATTCTGCAGGCAAAATTGGTTGGCCCTTTTCAAAATCATAAAGCGATTGTATTTTTAAGTTTAATAATTCTATTTTGTAGTTGATAAGTGATTGTGCCAGTGCCAGTTTTTTCGAAGAAAGCTGTGTCTGATAAAGATTTAAATCCATACCTGTAAGGTCGCCGTTTTGGTATCTCTCAAGGTTGATTTCGTATGTCAACTGCGCATTGGTTTCGTTTTGTTTTGCAATTTCGATTTGGTTGAGCTGGTTCTGCAAATTCCGGTACACCTGGCGGATTCCAATTATAATCTGTTTTTTCTCTTCCGACAAATTTAATTCCTGAGATTTTATGGTTGCTTCCTGTGCAGCAATCCGGGCCTTTTTTTCGCCCCAGTCAAAAATTGGAATACTGAAACTTAAATTAGCTGAAGGACTCCGGGTTGGAGAATCGAAAATCTGCCCCAACACTTCGTTATCTCCGGTAATTCCAAGTCGTAAATTCACATCGCCACGAAATTCGTTTAACGATTTGGTTACAATCATATCGAACTGGCTTGTTTCGACATCAATTTCGCGCTGACGCAGTTCCATTCTTGATTTCAGACCATTATCAATGGCCAAATCCATGTCAACCTTAACTGGATTAGCTGCAATATCGGCCAAAACCAGAATGTCTTCATACAAATCCATTCCCAAATAAAGTTTTAACTGGTCTTTGGCATTTTCGTAAGCTACTTCATTATTTTGCAATCCCGATTTCGAAGTCGAAAGGTTTAGCTCGGCCTGGTAAAACTCTTCTTTTGCGGCAAGTCCCGCATCAACTTTGTTTTTAATTATATCGTAACTTTTTTGCGTGTTTACCAGTTCTTCCTGAGCAATGGCCAAATTCTTCTGCGCCATAAATACATTGTAAAAAAACTGGGTTACATTTCTTTCGAGATTCAGGCGTTGAATAGCATAACTGATATTTGCATTTTCCAAACTCAGCTCGAGTTCCTTCAGTTGTAATTTAAGCCTGTTGTAGGTAAAAATTGGCTGATTTAAATTTAAAAACAGATTGTTATAATACCTTCTGCTTTCAGGGTTCATTACATTCGAAGCATCTGTTTCGCTGTATTGCCATCCGAATTCGTTTGACAATGAAATGGTTCCGTCGGTTGGAAGGATGGGTTGCGAAATTAGAAACCTTGCATTTGAAGTTAAACTTTTATTGGTGTACCATTCTGAAACACGGGTATCGAAACGTCGCTGGTTACTGTAATTTATAGGAGTAACGTTAAGCGATAAACGTGATTTTAATGCAGCCCGCTGGGCTTCGAGGTTTTTTTGCGATCGCTCGAGATTGAGTAACGATAGCTGCAGGTCGGGGCTACCTGTTTCTGAAATTTGCAGGGCTTTTTCGAGGGTTAGCGCTACCTGTGCCTGTAACCCTGCAAAACCAAGAAAAACCAACATCCCCAGTAATACTATTCTTTGCATCTGTTTGTATTTTATTAAGTTAGATATTTCGTTCAAAAATCTATTGTTCAACCAATTTTACTGCATCGGCAAAAATCATTTTTAGTTCCGACTTGTTGGAAAGTTCAACCAAAGCAGTGTCGGAAGTAAAATAATAGGTTCCCAGATGATTCCATCCTGCTTCTGCATTTTGACTGTTAAGTGTTGATTCCTCCGCACCTTCATCGCCATAAATTGTAAAATGGTATTCACCCTTATCTTCCTGGTTGTCGCCTCCTCTTCCCATTCGGCGCGCTTTATACATGTATATATAAACATCATAATATCCCGGTTTTTTCAAAGGAACGTTCCATTTTGCCTTTAAATCGCCCGTGCCTCCTTTTATGTAATACGCCGATCGGACATATTCTCCGTAAAAATCGGAGTTGGTGATAGCAGTCCAGTTTGTTGGTGGCCGCCAGTAATTCATACCCGCATATTTACTTTGGCTCTTTTTCTCTTTTAAAATCCATTTTTCAAGTAAACTTTCATTATCATCTTTAGTTATTACAAACTGAGGATCTTCGTTGTCAACAATAATTTCGTTTGGTAAAACCATTTGTACCGGAGTTTCCGAAATTGTTTCACTTTCAACCGGAATTGCCTTTGTATCTTCTTCAACATCCCTGAAAAATACCATCATTGTTTGCGGAATATTTTTTGAAGTCATTGTATTCAGAATCACCATTCGCGGATCGACATTGAGCAGATAACTTAAATCTTTAGATTGATGCGGTTCCAGATAAACCAACTTATTTATAATATCGTTGCCACCCATTCCACCGCCACGACCACCGCCACCTGGTCCGCCCGGACCACCGCCCAGCCTGAATGAGATTTTTACCAGTCCTTCTGTATCTGAAAAATTGGTAACCTTAAATGTTACCATTGTTTGCATTTTATCTTCCGACTTAACTTTTACCGCCTTAATAGTCGAGAACAAATATCCGGGCAAGGTTTTGGCTTTAAACCATTCGTCCATCAACGGAATTAATTCAAGGTTAAATTCATCGTAGATTTTCTGAGAGAAAACCTCGAACGTGATATTTTTATGTGCGTACTCATTCAGCATATTTCGCAAAAATCCCTGAAATTCTTCCTGTCCGGCTTTCCATTCAATCATTGAAAACAGAACGTCGCCTTTGAGTTTGATAACATTTTCAATAATTCCTATTTGTTTCGGATCTGCCAGAATCTCCTGAAAAGTACTATCCTGAAGTGCAATATTTGCACGCTCATCAGGACTTTGTCCCTGCATACTGCTCATAAATACCGACCGCATATCGGTAACCTGGTTTTTCAGATAGGCTTCGAATATGCGATTTGTAATTGGCCATTTATCAGATTGAATGTTGTTTTGAAAATTGTAAAGCATCGGAAAAATAAAATACGGACTCAGTGTTGTTACCTGGGTTCCTCCACCAGGTCCTCCTCTCCAGTTGCGTTCCTGTTCAGAGGTAAAAGTGCCCAGAAAATCACCAAGAACCCGTAACTCCAAATCCAACGGGGTCATATTTTCATTGTCATGCTGCCAACGCTGCATGTTTTTCTTTTGTGCTTCAAAATCAGCAGCTCTAATCATAAAACCTTTTTCGGGAATGAAAACCTGTTCAGGTTGAACATATTCCTGAGTTGACGCCCAGCTGCGTTTGAACGTTTTAAATTGTGCAGGTACTTCAACCAGTGAAAGCTTATCGCTTGCATAATTTAATTTGTAGGTGCGTTTAAAATCTTCGAAACGCTCGTTAACTATATTTGTAATAGTGTCATTGATCTCTTTAAACGAGCTAGAGAAAAAGTCGTGCCCATCGAGATACCAAATTCCAAATTCTACATTTTTCCCCTGCATCGTTTTTTGTTTGTAATTTCCTGCAGCGAGTGAAAGTTGTGTTAATGCATGACCGTTTTCGAAAGTAAAATGCCCTGCAGAAATCTCCTTGATTGTTCCCTGCGAAATAGCTTTTAAACCTTCTGTAGTTTTCACATCAAGACTGAAATTAATGAACTGTGGCTGATACCAGCTCACATTTGCCGAGCTGTAGGTAACTCCCGTTTTCGGATACCAGTTTGCTTCCGGAGTTAAAAGCAAATAGTTGGGCGTGATAAATGCATATCTTTTATCTACATTAATTACAAATTTCCCATATTTTTCCTGAATCACTTCTTTATCTATATCGAGGTAACAAAGCGCCTCATTTATTTTACCGGCATAAGTAAATTCTGCTTTTACCTCTTCTCCCGGATTCAAATTCACTTTATCGGAAACAATTACAAGGTGTTTTTCGCGCAAAAAAGGAGTTTCGCTTCCATTCAGTTTCAAACTGCTGATTAGCAATCCATCGTTCAAGCTGAAAATAAGCTTTTGAAGTGGTTCGGTTGATTCATTTTTTAATGTCATTACCGAAGTTGCCTCAATAGTTTCAGGTTTATGACTGATGGTTATCGATTGTGAAAGAGTAGAGGGCGATTTTGTTTCGACATATTTGTTGTTCAATTCAATTGCATCGGCCCTGAATTTTTCGGTTATTTTAAAATTATTGATGTGGTTGTATGCCAGATAACCTCCGGTTGCAACAAATATTATGCTGAAAACCAATGAGAACCATGTGGTTACCTCTGATTGCGGTAACCTTTTCAATAAAAAAATGGTTGCAAAAATAAACCCAAGTCCGAGAGAAAGATAGATTCCCCTGTGAATGATTATTGTTTCGAGGTTTCCAAATCCAACAATATCTGAATTCAGCATTGGAATATTGAAGGCCATGTAATCGAAAATATAATAAAATTTGGCCTGCAACAGAAACAGCGTTATACCAATATATCCTAAAATCAGCACAAAAGTAATTGCCTGGTTGCGAATAACACTCATCAGTAAAAACGAAAGACCCATTATAAAAATAAGTGTGGGAACACTGATGGCGAGTAAATAAATACCATACGATACCCAACTGACAGAGGTACCTTTTGCAAGCAAATTAAAGATGAGTGCCAATATTACAACCAATACATTTAAAACTAAAAATACCTGAAGATTACCCCAGGTTTTACCAATTACATATTCACCATTGGTCATCGACCGCATGTAAATAACCTCAGTTGTGTCGAGTTTTTTATCGCGTTTTAAAAAGTCGGAAGCCAGAAAAACTGCTATTATCGCCTGCGCAACATTCAATATTAACAGATTAAAATATGGAATTGCACTCGGAATTGCACGGATCGCCCAACCCTCGGCACCCCCACCTTCAATTATCATCCCGAAATTCATTCCGAAAAGAACCAGGAGTGACAGGATACTAAAGATTCTGAAAAACCA
>DATITY010000356.1:0-2155 GCA_035467235.1 Draconibacterium sp.
TCGTTTATGGTACTTTGATGTATTACCGGCATGAAAGATAAAGATGAAAAATCCAATTTCAAACCTGCAGAAAGTATTTGAAAGCCGCATCAGGCTTGGAATCATGTCGGCACTTATGGTGAACGACACGCTTGATTTCAACGCACTTAAAGAACTGCTTGATTTGACTGACGGGAACCTGGCCAGTCACCTGAAAGCTTTGGAACTGCAGGAAATCGTTGTGGTTTCGAAGCAATTTATTGGCCGGAAGCCAAGCACAACTTATACTGCTACCGAACGCGGAAAGAATTTGTTCCGTCAGCATTTGGCGGCACTTGAAGAATTAATCAGTAATCAGTAAATTTTTTTATTTAATAACTTTGTACTTCAAAGTACTTTTAATAATTTAAAACAATGGAAACAAAAAGCATTCAACAATTCCTGAACAGTTACAGTGTTAAGATGATCATCGTCTCGTTTTTAGCTATTTTGCTGCTTATCCCGTCGTTTTTAATTCAGAACATCATTCAGGAACGAATTACCCTGAGCGAAAAAGTGAAAAACGAACTTTATGCCCAATGGGGTGGAAAACAGGTGGTTGCCGGTCCGGTGCTGAATATACCGTTCACGGTGACAGAATCAGTGGAGAACAATCAGGGAATTAAACAACGACATGGCGTGGCGCATTTCCTGCCTGAAACATTAAAAACTAATGGGATTTTGTATCCTGAAACAAGGAAACGTGGGATATACAAAGTAGTTGTTTACGAAGGAAAACTCAAATTACAGGGTACGTTTTCACAGCCCGATGTTTCACAGTTAGAGATTCAAAATGCCCAGTACAATTGGGATGCAGCGTATTTTACCATTGGCGTTTCTGATATGCGGGGTATTAAAAATCTGCCCGAACTGGTAATTAATGGTCAGAAATGTAAAGTAGAGCCGGGCGTTGCCGACACCGATTTGTTTCAGTCGGGAATTACCATAAAAGCCGATTCTGTTGATTTGAATCAGCCAATGAATTTTGAAATAGAACTGGTATTAAACGGATCGTAAGATCTTTCGGTGGAGGCCCTGGGAAAAACATCAGAAGTAACAATGAAATCGGAGTGGGGAGATCCTGGTTTTACCGGTGGATTTCTTCCCGCAAACCGTGATGTTACAGCAAAAGGATTTACAGCCGATTGGCTCGTAACCCACCTCAACCGCAACTTTCCGCAGCAATGGATCGACAATAAATACAACACTCACGATGCCAAACTGGGAGTTGAACTGCTAATTCCGGTTGATCATTACCAAAAATCGATGCGATCGGCAAAATATGCCATCCTGTTTATTGCACTGAATTTTATTGTCTTTATTTTTATCGAAATTAAAAGCAAAGCCAGAATTCATCCGTTCCAGTATTCGCTGGTAGCCTTTGCATTGCTGATGTTTTATGCGTTGCTTACTTCAATCGGCGAACAAACCGGATTCAACTGGGCTTACCTGATTTCTGCTGTTGCCGTCACTTTACTGATTTCGTGGTATGCATTTTCCATTCTGAAAAATGTAAATTCGGTGATTTGGGTAACAGCGCTGCAAACCGGATTATATCTGTTCCTGTTTACTATTTTGCAATTACAGGATTACGCACTGCTTGTAGGAAGCATCGGACTGTTTATAATTCTGGCCATCATCATGAAAGCTTCTCAGCAAATAAAATGGTATGTGGAAGAATAAGGGGCTTATTAAAAAGCTCAGTCAGATTCAATAAGAAAACTAAAACACTTGCACCAATTTGTGCAGGTGTTTTTCTTTTGGACTTTGTTACGGTTTGCTTTACAAATAAACATTTTTATTGAAATAAAATTAACTCTTGCTTAGTTTGGCGATTGTGTTTCGGCAAACCATTGATTTGAATTTGGTTTTGAACATTTAAAAACTGTATTTTTAAACGATAAATCATAAAGCCGTTTCATTTAAACCAACTATGAATTCTAAAATGGAAAGTAAGAGTTTAATAATCACCTTAATTCTCTCTTTTGCACTTCAATTCGGCAACGTTTTTGCCCAAACCGAAGGAAAAACAGATACACTTTTTTGCGGGCACAAAATAGTTCTTGATAATGAGGGAAAATTACTTCCCTGGTACTTTCCACAGGATAAAGCTTACGACCATTTTTTAAATCTGCGT
>DATITY010000357.1:0-9243 GCA_035467235.1 Draconibacterium sp.
GTTGTACGCTCGAAATCGACGGCGAATTTGCCTACGGTTATCTGAAAAGCGAAAACGGGGTTCACCGGTTGGTTCGGCTTTCTCCATTTAATGCACAAAACAAACGAATGACCTCGTTTACATCGGTTTATGTTGCTCCGCTGGTTGACGACACCATCGAAATTGATTTGAACATGGCCGATATTACCTGGGATACATTCCGCAGTGGTGGCGCCGGTGGCCAAAATGTAAACAAAGTGGAAACCGGGGTACGACTGAAACATGCTCCGTCGGGAATTATTATAGAAAATACCGAAAGCCGCTCGCAGCTTGGAAACAAAGAAAATGCAATTCGACTTTTAAAATCGCAGTTGTACGAAATTGAGTTGCGCAAACGCCATGAAAGAACTACTGAAATTGAATCTAAAAAGAAGAAAATAGAATGGGGTTCGCTAATTCGTTCGTATGTGTTGCAGCCCTATAAAATGGTAAAAGACTTGCGCACCGGATACGAAACCGGCAATGTAAATGCCGTTCTCGATGGTGAACTGGATGGCTTTATAAAGGCCTATCTGATGGAATTTGGAGGGGAATAATCAATGTAAAACATTTTTAAATATTGAGGGTTTATATAGTGCCCGACAATTAAAAAGAAAAATATGCATTCCGATCAGAACTTTATCAACCGCGAAATAAGCTGGCTTTCGTTTAACGAAAGGGTTTTGCAGGAAGCTGCAGATCCGAATACACCGCTGTTCGAACGAATCCGTTTTATTGGGATTTTCTCCAATAACCTCGATGAATTCTTCAGGGTACGGTTTGCCGCGGTGCGCCGGATGGTTGATTTTGGCGGCGATGAGGAAAGTTTGCTTGGCGATTACTCTCCGCAGGAATTACTCGATAAAATTCAGAGCATCGTTATCAATCAGCAGCAAAAAGTACAGGCCATCTTTTTGGATATTGTTGAAGAACTGAAACAGAATGATATTTTCATCGTCAACGAAAAGGAGCTGAACCATCAGCAGGGGGTTTTTGTAAAAAAATATTTCAACGATAAAGTATTGCCCAACCTGGTACCGATTATGCTGAGCAATAAAAACAAATTTCCTTACCTGCGCGACCGTTCGGTTTACCTGGCCGTAAAACTTTCAAAAAAATTGGATCCGAAGGATTTTGCATATTCTCTTATTCGCATCCCATCACTTTCTGTTCCGCGTTTTTTGGTACTGCCAAAAACCGGCGGGAAAAAATATGTGATGTTCCTTGATGATGTTATCCGTTTTTGTTTTAACGACATTTTTTTCTATTTCGACTATAATGTTCATGAGGCTTTTACCATAAAAATTACACGAGATGCCGAACTCGACATCGATGACGATATTTCAAAAAGCCTGATGGAGAAAATGACCCACAGCCTGAAGAACCGGAAAAAAGGAAAACCGGTACGTTTGATTTACGACAGGGAAATGCCCGTGGATTTAAAAAATTTCATTTTCAAAAAAATGAAGATTAATCCCGAGAATGCTATTCCCGGGGCAAGGTATCACAACGACAAAGACTTCATGAATTTTCCTGAAATCGGGAAGAAGAAACATTATTACTCCAAATTGCCTCCAATCAGACATAAGGACCTGCGGCAAAACACAAGTATTTTGCGCGTACTTCGTAAAAAGGACGTGATGCTTCATTATCCGTATCAAACTTTCAATCATTTTATCGATCTGCTTCGCGAAGCAGCCATTGATCCGCAGGTAAGAGAAATCGGGATTACCATTTACCGTGTTGCTGAAGCATCGAAAGTGGTGAACGCCTTGCTGAATGCGGTCAGAAACGGCAAAATTGTAACCGTGGTTATTGAATTACAGGCCCGGTTTGACGAGGAAGCCAATATTTTCTGGTCGAATAAACTGCAGGAAGAGGGCGCCATGGTCATTAACGGCGTTCCTGGGATAAAGGTGCACAGCAAACTGCTTTGGATAAAACGGAAAGAAAACAGTACTTACCGCAATTATGCATATATCGGTACGGGTAATTTTCACGAAGGAACCGCAAGGGTTTATGCCGACGATGGTTTATTGACTTCCGACCCCCGACTGGCGGATGAGGTGGCCAAAATTTTTGAGTTTTTCAAACACAACTTTCAGCACTTCGATTACGATCACCTTGTAGTAAGCCCGTTTAAAATGCGAAAATTCTTCAGCAAATGTGTTGACAGGGAGGTTGAACTGGCGAAAAAAGGGAAAAATGCCTGGATGATCCTGAAAATGAACAGCCTCATTGATCCGGGAATGATGCAAAAAATTATCGAAGCCGGAAAAGCAGGTGTAAAAGTTCAACTCATTGTCCGTGGTATTTTTGGGATCAGAATGACCGAAGAACTTACACAAAATATTTCTGCCATCAGCATCGTTGACAAATATCTCGAACATTCGCGCATATTTTTGTTCGGAAACAATGGCAACGAAAAAATGTACATTTCTTCGGCCGACTGGATGCCCCGCAATTTAAACCGACGTTTCGAAGTTGCATGCCCGGTCTATAACACCGAAATTCAGAACGAGTTGAAGGAAATGCTGTTTATACAGTTAAAAGACAATTCGAAAGCGCGCATTCTGGATGCCAACCTGTTAAACGAATACAACACCGGCGAACAACAGAAATTCCGCGCACAGGAAGACTACTATAAATATATCAAACAAAATCATCAGATTACAATGAAAATATACCACAATCCGCGTTGTTCAAAAAGCCGGGCAGGATTGCAATACCTCGAGGAAAAAGGATACGATATAGAAGTTAAAAAATATCTTGCTGAAGGTTTAACAGAAACCGAGTTGAAAGAAATCATTGCCAAAACTGGTAAAGAAGTGCACTTCTTTGTGCGTATTCATGAAAAGGAATATATCGACAATTACCAGGGCAAAGAATTCAGCGATGATGAATGGATAAAAATCCTTGTTGAAAATCCGAAGCTTTTGCGGCGCCCGATAGTCGTAAACGGAAACAGGGCAGTTTTGGCAATTCCTCCTGAAAGTATTGAAGAAATTGTATAGTGCTCAAATCCGGCATTAATTTATCTGGAGTTTCTTTTGTAAAACCTGGATTTCATTTTCAAGTTCGTTTTTGCTTTTTATAGCTTTCGAAAGTGCCAGCGCATCTTTTACTGCCATTTTATCAAAATCTTCGAGAATAATATAATATTGTCCTTTCCCCAGAAAAACGGCTTTCAATTTTCTATCGGCATGGTTGGCAATAAACTCGATTACACCGTTGTCTTTTCCATTTCTGTACGATACTTTTTCCCATTTGTACTCCATAAAATCGGAGTGGCGGTTGTTCGGATCCCTCAATGGAACTGTATCTGTTTTTGCATCAATTTCACCGTCATAAACCCGCAAACCAACATGATTAATTGAACTCTTCCCGTAATAATTGCTGCTCAGGTACAAATCTCCGCGCTCATCGAGGTGTACCTGAATAAACGACCGGTTCCATGCCCGCTGAAAGGTTTGCCGCTTATGTATGTACTGGGTATATCTGTCGAATTCCGTTTTTTCCTTTTCAAACCTGGTTTCCAGTTCCGCAATCCGCGATTTAATTGTATCGAGGGCTGTTTCTTTTCTGTGAAGTAACTCGAAATTAATTTCGGTCGTCATATTTTTTGCTGCATTTGCCGAATAACGTGCTTTCGGAAATAACAGTGCAATGCTATCCAGTTGCAGCAATGCCTGAGTCGTGTCTTGTTTTTCCAGCAACATCTTTGCATAATTCACCTTTGCCCTGGCTTTATCCTCATCAGATGGCCCGCATGCTACAAATAGAAAAGCCAATAAAACCACAATAAAAAATACCGGAAATTTCATTTTATCCATTGTTTTGGACAAAATTACAATTTTATATGAATTCGTTTCATTGATTATTTCTACTTTTAAGACCAAAATCAGCTACCATTATGATTACACTTACACAACTTGAATATATTGTTGCTGTTGACACTTACCGCCATTTTGGGCGTGCGGCCGAAAACTGTTTTATTACGCAGCCTACTCTTTCAATGCAAATAAAAAAGCTGGAAGAGGATCTTGAAATCATTATTTTCGACCGTAGCAGACACCCACTTTTACCAACCGATGTGGGTCAGCGGATTATCGATCAGGCGAGAATTGTTTTAAAACAAAATGAAGAAATTAACAACATTGTAAAAGACCATAAGAATCAGGTTTCCGGATTAATCCGTATCGGAATAATTCCAACCATGGCTCCTTACCTTCTCCCAATTTTTATTGGAAATTACAAAAGAAAATACCCTAATATTTTTATAAAGGTGGTTGAGGAAACAACCGATAATATTATAAAACTTCTTCACAAGGATTTAATCGATGTTGGTATTCTGGCCACTCCGCTAAAAGAAGAAAAAATTAACGAAAAACCCATTTTTTACGAAGAGATGCTCATTTATGCCAATCCTTCGCATCCTTTGCATAAACAAAAGGAAATAACAGTTAAAGATATCGCCACTCCCGAAATCTGGCTGTTAAGCGATGGTCATTGTTTTCGCGACCAGGTAATTAATCTTTGTTCATTTTTAGGCACAACCGACAGTGCTTTACCTTTTCATTATGAGGCCGGTTCGCTTGAAACATTGATGAATATAGTCGATCGGGAAGGTGGATTAACTCTGATTCCTGAATTGGCCAAAATTGGAATGTCGGAGAAAAGACTGGCAAATGTCAAATCGTTCACCAATATTAAACCCTTGCGTGAAGTTAGCCTTGTTTATTCGCGTCATTTTGCAAAATATAAGCTTATTAATCTGCTCTGGCGCGAAATCAAAGATTCCATTCCCCTTGAATTACAGGACGAAAAACGCGGAACTGTAGTTGAATGGAAATAATCAATTACTTTATTTTCAGATTTTAATATTTGAAAAATATATTTACCTTTGCGCCCTGTTTGGCGGGCATGGCGGAATTGGTAGACGCGCCAGACTTAGGATCTGGTGCCAAACGGCGTGGGGGTTCGAGTCCCTTTGCCCGCACAAAAACCGCCGACCTTCTTTTTTCGGGAAGTGTTGGCGGTTGTTTTTAATTAAAATACTTGAATAAATTTATATCACAATGAACATTACCAGGGAAAATATCGATGCTGTAAATGCCATACTTAAAGTTGCCATTGAAAAAGCTGATTATGAAAAAACAGTTGCCGACCAACTGAAAGAGTATCGTCAAAAAGCAGTAATCCCAGGTTTTAGACCGGGAAAAGTTCCGGATGGTCTTATCAAAAGGAAATACAGAATACCCGTTTTGGTTGAAGAAGTAAATAAACTTCTCTCTCAAAAACTATCAAAATATCTGGTTGACGAAAAACTGAATATCCTGGGAGAACCGCTTCCGAACGAAGAGCAGCAAAAAACTATCAACTGGGAAACCGATGAGAATTTTGAGTTTGTATTCGACATTGCTTTAGCTCCCGAGATTAATATTTCGCTCGATAAAAACAACGAGATAAAATTCTACAAGATTGCGGTATCAGACGAAATGATTAACCAACAGGTTGAAATAACACAGTCTCAACTGGGGCAAAATGTGCCCGACGATGAAGTTAAAAACAACAGTTCGGTTCGTGGTGATTTCGCTCAATTAAACGATTCCGGCGAAGAAATGGCAGACGGAATCCGTCCTCTTGATGTTTTAATTGCCATCGACATGATTAAAGACGATGAGATAAAAAATAGTTTCGTTGGTAAAAAGAGCGGTGATGTAGTTGTGTTCGACCCGGTTAAAGCATTTGAAAACAGGCACGAAATAAAACACATGCTTAAAATCAAACAAGATGAAGCAGATGCATTAAACAGTAATTTTAGCTTTACAATTAACGAAATTTTAAAGTTTGAAAAAGCAGAACTAAATGAGGATGTTTTCAAAAAATTATATGGCGAAGAAACTGATGTGAAAACTACAGAAGATTTCAGAAACCGGATTAAAAGCGAAATTGAAGCAAATTTGGTTTATTCTTCGAATCACAAATTCACCATCGATGCACACGATAAACTGGTTGAAGAAGCCAAACTGGAACTTCCGGAAGCTTTTTTGAAACGCTGGTTAATCGCAATTAATAAAGAATTAAGCGTTGAACAAATCGAAAATGAATTTCAGGCATTTATCGACGATTTGAAATGGCAATTAATAAAAGATTCCATTATTAAAGAAAACAACGTTAAAGTTTCAGCTGAAGAAACACAGGCATTTGCAATACAAATGGCACGTGCTCAGTACAATCAGTATGGAATTTACGATATACCGGAGGAGCAGCTTGAATCGTTTGCGAAAATGATTCTTGAAAAACCGGAAGAAGGAGAACGTATTTACAAACGGCTGTACGAAGACAAGGTAATAAAAGTGGTAAAAGAGAAAGTTACCCTTCACGAAACGGAAGTTAGTCAGGAAGAATTTAACGAAATGATGAAACAGCCTGCTTAGTGAAAGGCACTAAATGAAATAACATTTTGCTGAAAGAATCAGCAATCAACTTTTTTGTAACTTTGTAACTCATTTAAAAATTGAAGATTACAAAGTTACTTTTTTAAAAGCATTTAATAATATGAGCAATAACAGCAACGAATTCAAAAAATACGCGGTAAAACATGCCGGATTCAGCAGTTTAAACTTAGACAGGTATAACTCACTGTACAGCAATTATATTTCTCCAACCATTATTGAGGAACGTCAGCTAAACGTGGCTTCAATGGACGTGTTTTCGAGGTTAATGATGGATCGCATCATTTTTCTGGGAGTACCAATCGACGATTTGGTAGCTAATATAATTCAGGCACAGTTATTATTCCTTGAATCAACCGACCCTACCAAAGACATTCAAATATACTTCAATTCTCCCGGAGGATCGGTACATGCCGGACTTGGCATTTATGATACAATGCAGTACATAACTGCCAATGTTGCAACCATTTGTACCGGCATGGCAGCATCGATGGCAGCAGTATTGCTAACGGCAGGAACAAAAGGAAAAAGAACAGCGCTGCGTCATTCAAGAGTGATGATTCACCAGCCCATGGGCGGAGCATCCGGCCAGGCCTCAGAACTGGAAATAACTGTTCGCGAAATAATGAAACTGAAAGACGAACTGTATGCAATAATTGCACAGCATTCAGGAAGACCTGTTGAACAGGTTGCAAAAGATGCCGATCGCGACTACTGGATGACTTCTGAAGAGGCAGTGAAATACGGTATGATTGACGAAGTTTTGGTTAGAAATCACAAATAATGTCGAATAAGAGTAAATCGGACAAGTGCTCATTTTGTGGGCGTGAAAAAAGCGAAGTTAATTTGTTAATCGCCGGAATTGACGGACATATCTGTGACAGATGTGCTGATCAGGCTCATGCTATTATCCAGGAAGAGACAAAAAAAGACAGCATTTTCGATCTCGACGGTGTTAAACTTTTAAAACCAAAAGAGATTAAAGAATTCCTCGATCAATACGTAATTGGTCAGGATCAGGCAAAAAAGATACTTTCAGTTTCGGTTTACAATCATTATAAAAGGTTGAGACAAGCCGTTGACGCCGATGAAACTGAGATTGAAAAATCGAATATCATTCTGGTTGGCGAAACCGGAACTGGAAAAACGCTGCTTGCACGTACCATTGCTAAAATGCTGCATGTGCCGTTTACCATTGTTGATGCAACCGTTTTAACCGAAGCCGGTTATGTTGGCGAAGACATTGAAAGCTTGTTAACCCGCCTTTTGCAGTCGGCCGATTATAATGTGGAAGCTGCAGAAAGAGGAATTGTTTTTATTGACGAAATCGATAAAATTGCCCGCAAAGGCGACAATCCTTCAATTACCCGCGACGTTTCGGGAGAAGGCGTTCAACAGGGTTTGTTAAAACTGCTTGAAGGCTCAATTGTTAATGTTCCGCCTCAAGGTGGTCGAAAACACCCGGAACAAAAACTGATTCCGGTGGATACCAAAAACATACTTTTTATTTGCGGCGGTGCTTTCGACGGAATTGAAAGAAAAATTGCAACAAGGCTCAATACAAAAGTAATTGGTTACAGCGCAGCCAAAGATGCCGACAGAATTGAACGCGAAAATCTGTTGCAATATATTGCGCCACAGGATTTAAAATCGTTTGGCCTGATTCCCGAAATTATTGGACGTTTACCGGTACTTGCGTATTTGAATCCGTTAGACAGAAATACGCTTCGCAGTATTTTAACCGAACCGCGTAACGCTGTTATCAAACAATACAAAAAGCTGTTTAAAATTGATGGAATTGTACTTGATTTCGAAGAAGAAGCATTTACATATATTGTTGATAAAGCCATCGAATTTAAGCTGGGTGCCAGGGGTTTACGATCTATTTGCGAAAGTATTATGAATGATGCCATGTTCTATTCTCCATCGGAGAAAATTGAAAAACTGCACATTACAAAAGAATATGCCGAGAACAAGCTGGAACACGCAAATATTCAACGCCTTAAAGCCAGTTAACGAATATTCGGATTCCAGATTTATTATTAAGCCTGATACCCTTTATCCTCCTGTAAATTGGGTTGCATTGATGCCGCAACGGCCAGTTCATCGCAACGTTCGTTTAGTGGGTTATTGTTGTGGCCTTTCACCCAAACAAATTGTACTATATGCTTTTTATAAATATCAAGAAAGCGCAACCACAGATCGGGATTTTTTTTGCCTTTGAACCGCTTTTTTATCCAATCGAAAACCCAGCCTTTTGTTACTGCATCGGCCACATATTTTGAGTCGGTGTAAATGGTTACTTCGCTCCCCTCTATTTTCAGGGCTTCCAAAGCAACAATTACAGCAAGCAATTCCATTCGGTTGTTAGTGGTATGTTTGTATCCGTCAGAAATCTCCTTGCGGAATTCACCCGAAAGCAATACAATTCCGTAACCTCCCGGCCCCGGATTTCCGCGGGCTGCACCATCGGTATAAATTGTTATTTGTGGCCGGGCCATTTTTTAGTATTTAGTATTTAGTACAAAGTAGTTAGTAAAATCCATTAAAGCAAAAGTACATTTTTATCCTTGCACAATTCTGTTTATTTTTTGTGATATTAGTTCTCAATACTTCCATCTTAAAACAAAAAAAGAAAACCCCGCCAGTTTCTGACAGGGTAAATTATTTAAGAAATTTGATTTTTCTTGTTCCTCACCTTTTAGTAGAGTTTGGTGGGGGCTTTTACTGCACAATCTGCATTTCGTCGATTAAATGGGTTGCACCG
>DATITY010000358.1:0-2531 GCA_035467235.1 Draconibacterium sp.
CACTGGCTGGCATCGTTTGCGTTGTATGCATTGATGAAAAGTGAAACACCAAAAGACAAATAACAAAAAACAAATAAATTTCAATTTTCAATTTTCCAATTTTAAAACAGTGATTAAAAAATTGATATTTGTTGAAAATGACAAATTGATGTTTGGAAATTGTTTGAGTTTTGATTGTTGATATTTTGAATTTATTCGAGTTTTGTCTTTTGAAATTTGAAATTTATTTGCGATTTGTCTTTTGAAATTTGTGATTTGCTTTAATTTTTTATTTCTAATTTTTCATTTTTAATTGCCTTAGTGAAACTTTCAAAATAACTTCCCCGAAATCTTGATTTAATCATCGGGTAAAATTGAATGGTTAATGTAATTATTAACAGTCACTTATTGATAAAAAGACTTGATTAATCTATTGCTATGGTCTATAAGAATGTTTCTTTGAATTCTATGATAGTAGCATTTTCAGAAAAGGCCGTTATGCTGATGCAATTGCATTACAGCCGATTATCAGAAAAAGACCGTAGGCAGTATGCGGCATTGGAATCGTTGAAGTTAGGTAGGGGAGGTAGCACTTATATCAGTAAAATTCTTGGGGTTGACAGAAAAACTATTTTGCAGGGGCGCAAGGAATTGACCGATGGTTTGCTTGTTTTCATCCCATTTAACCGGCAACGCAAAGTTGGCGGGGGCAGAAAAAAAAACGGAAGTAATCCCTCAGATAAAGGAGTTACTGACTGCATTGATCGAAATCCATAAAGCTGGCAGCCCTACTGAGAGCGGTGTATATTGGGTAAGTTTGAAGCCCTATGCCATAGCCAGGCTTTTCGAGGAACAGCATAACATCAAGATAAGCAATGGATTGGTAAAGCGTTTGCTAAAAGAATTTGGGTACGGCTATCGCAAACAAACAAAACAATTGGCCTTGGGCAGTTATGCACACCGTGATAAACAGTTTCAAATTATTTGTTCTTTAGTGCTGGCAATGAGTTTGGAAAGCCCCGTCCTGAGTATAGATTGTAAGAAAAAAGAGCGTTTGGGCAATCTTTACCGCGATGGGAAATGCTTTTGCACCAAGGCAATAAAAGTATATGACCATGATTATGAATATTTATCCCAAGGCAAAGTTATTCCACATGGGATTTATGATTTGCAAGCAAATAAAGGCTACATATCTATTGGGGGCAGTAGTGAAACAGCAGATTTTATATTGGATAATTTACTTTGGTGGTGGTGGGAATATGGCATCAATCAATACCCAGATGCTAAAAATATTTTGATTTTATGCGATGCAGGTGGGGCTAATTCCTACCGGCACCATATATTTAAACATCGTCTTATGGAGTTTGCAACTCAAACAGGCTTGTCAATTATTGTAAGTCATTATCCCCCTTATTGTTCCAAATGGAATCCCATCGAACATCGCCTGTTCAGCCATGTTCACAAGGCCATGGAAGGTGTTGTTTTTTCAGATTACCAGACCGTTCAAAAATTAATTGAACAAACATCAACCAAAACAGGACTTTGTGTTGTAGTTCGATTAAACCTGAAGGAATATCAAAAGGGCATCAAAATAGATATAACAGACATAAACGAAAAACGAATTATACATCACCCGAATATTCCAGAACTAACCTACAGAATTTATGCATAGTTTTGGGGATATTATTTTTAACGTTTTACTTAGAAATATAAATATTAAAATAAGTTTCAATGAGATAATTGTAACCGAGTGGCCTGAATTCAGAATGCCAAACTTCAGGGTTATTGAAAAACTGCTGAAAACAAAAACCATTTTCGACGGACGGAACATTTATGAACCTGAAGACATGAAGGAACTGAAATTCAATTATTACAGCATAGGTCGTAAATCGATAATAATCTCAAAAGATTAAGGATGAAAAGAATACTGGTAACCGGAGGCGCCGGGTTTGTTGGGTCGCATTTGTGCGAGCGTTTATTAAACGAAGGGAATGAAGTGGTTTGCATGGACAATTATTTCACGGGCAAAAAGCGTAAAATCGTTCATTTGCTCAACAATCCCTATTTTGAGCTGATTCGCCATGATGTTACTATGCCATATTACATCGAGGTTGACGAGATTTACAACCTTGCCTGTCCGGCGTCGCCCGTTCATTATCAGTATAATCCAATAAAAACCATCAAAACTTCGGTAATGGGTGCTGTAAATATGCTTGGACTGGCGAAAAGAATCAAGGCAAAAATATTGCAGGCTTCCACAAGCGAGGTTTATGGCGACCCGAATATTCATCCGCAAACCGAAGATTACTGGGGACATGTAAATCCAATCGGTATCCGTTCGTGTTACGACGAAGGTAAACGCTGTGCCGAATCGTTGTTTGTAAATTACCATACGCAGAATAACGTACGAATCAAAATAATCCGCATTTTCAATACCTACGGGCCCAAAATGGAACCTGATGATGGCCGTGTGGTTTCGAACTTTATTGTTCAGGCATTGCAGAATAAAGACATTACCATTTTTGGCGACGGAACCCAAACCCGCAGTTTTC
>DATITY010000359.1:0-2882 GCA_035467235.1 Draconibacterium sp.
GAAATAAAATTCAGGGCAAATCATGACTGGGGATTTAACTACGGAAGCGATAATGCAGATGGTAAATTACGTTTCGACGGACCAAATATACCTGTTGATGTTGAATCTGACTATGCAATTGATTTGGATCTGAGTCATCCGAATGAATACACTTATATTACAAACCGCTGGGGTGTAATTGGCGATGCCCAGGGGAGCTGGGATACTGACCAGAATATGACCTGGGATGCAGCAAAGAATGTTTTCACAATTACATTAGACCTTGTTTCTTCCGGATCTTTCAAATTCAGGGCAAATGATGGCTGGGCTGTTAACTATGGCGGTGATATTGACAATCTTACTCTGGATGGTCCTAATATTACAATTAGCTCCGATGGAAATTATACATTAACATTCGATCCATGGAAATTAAAAGCAACTGTAACGAAAAATTAAAAAAGCTCGTTAAGTTCGTTTATATCTGAATATTTAAATGAAACAAAACCCCTTCATAAATTATAGTATGGAGGGGTTTTTTTACTAAAATTAGTTATGTACAAAATTTATTTACTCGCCATTTTTATAATTGCTGGTATTAATTTATCTGCCCAAATTACAACTAACCCAGCTCTCCCCGAAGCATCTCAAAAAGTAACCATTACTTTCGACTCTTCGAAAGATAACAAATTAGGTTACTACACTAGTGATTTGTATGCACATACAGGAGTAATTATCGAAGGAAAAGCCGATTGGCAGCATGTAATCGGTAGTTGGGGTATTAACAGTACTCAACCTAAACTTACCAATAAGGGTAACGGATTTTATGAATTGGAAATTACACCCGACATTAATACATTCTATTCAATTGCTACAGGCGAAAAAGTGCAGAAAATGGCTTTTGTTTTTCGTTCAGCCGATGGAAAGCAGCAAACCAATGATCTTTTTGTAAATGTTAACTTTTTAACTGTTCAAATTATTGAACCTGTCAACAAATCATTTCTTGACCAAAATCAATCTGTTGAGATATCAGCTACTTCTACCCAGAATGCATCGCTTAAATTATTTGTTAACGTAAATATGCTAACACAATCCAGTGGAACACAAATTTCGTCCAGTTACACTTTTACCCAAGGTGGTAAATATTTGCTTATTGCCGAAGCCATCACAAACAGTGAAACAGTGCGCGATACAGTTCTGGTATATATTTGCGACAATTCCACTAACTCACCCAAACCCCTTGCCTACAAAAATGGTATCAACTACTTAACCAACAATTCAGCAGCTTTGGTTTTGTGGGCGCCGCTAAAAGATTCTGTATCTGTAATCGGCGATTTTAACGACTGGAAACCCTCCAAAGAATATAAAATGAACAAAGACTGTAACTATTTCTGGTTAGATATTCCTAACCTCGAACCAGGGAAAGAATATGCTTTTCAATATTTAATCGATGGCAAAATAAAAGTTGCTGATCCCTACACCGAAAAAACTCTGGATCCCTGGAATGACAAATACATCAGTTCAACTGTTTATCCCAACCTCATCCCATATCCGGTAAATAAAACCGAAGGAATTGTATCTGTTCTTCAACCCGGGCAGGAAAATTACAATTGGGAAGTCACCGATTTTCAGGTTCCTGAAAAAGAAAAACTGGTGATTTACGAATTGCTGGTGCGCGATTTTACCGAAGAACACACTTACAAAGCTGTACTCGAAAAACTCGATTATCTTGAAGATTTGCGCATTAATGTACTCGAATTGATGCCGGTTAACGAATTTGAAGGAAACAGCAGTTGGGGCTACAATCCGGCGTTTTACTTTGCTCCCGACAAATATTATGGCCCAAAAAACGAACTCAAAAAACTGATTGACGAGTGTCACAAACGCGGAATTGCAGTGGTTATAGACATGGTTTTAAACCACAGTTACGGACAAAGTCCGTTTGTACAGATGTACATGAATAACTGGACCGTCACCCCCGAAAATCCGTGGTACAACGTAAAAAGTAATTTTCAAAATACTGATGCACAGTGGGGGTACGATTTTAATCACGAAAGCCTTTACACCCGTGAACTGGTTGACAGTGTGAACGCTTTTTGGATGAAAGAATACAAAGTTGATGGTTTCAGGTTCGACTTTACAAAGGGTTTTTCAAATACACCTTATCCTCCCGGAAGTTGGGGCAGCAATTACGATGCTGACCGAATTTCGAACCTGAAAAGAATGACCACCGAAATCTGGAAACGAAATGAAAATGCCATTGTAATCTTTGAACACTTGTCGGACAATCAGGAAGAAACCGAACTGGCTAATTATGGAATTCTTTTGTGGGGAAATATGCATGGAAACTACCAGGAAGCAGCACGCGGAAATACTGGCGGTTCGGACATGAGCTGGGCAATTTATACAAAACGGGAATGGAACGAGCCAAATCTGGTATCGTACCCCGAAAGCCACGACGAGGAAAGAATTATGTACACCATTAAACAAACTGGTTTGAGCAGTGGCAATTACAACATTAAAAACCAGGCAACTGCATTGAAAAGAATCGAGTTAAACTCGGTTTTCAACATTCCTCTACCGGGGCCTAAAATGATTTGGCAATTTGGCGAACGCGGGTACGATGTTTCCATCAACGCTTTTGGTGGCCGGTTAAGCGAAAAACCACCTTACTGGAACTATTTGGAAAATCCCGACCGTACTGCACTTTTTCAGGTAATGGCAAAACTGAACGAGCTTAAACAAACTTATGAGGAGTTTACACCCGAAAGTTTTAGCTACGATTTAACTTCGGCAATAAAATGGTACAATTTAACAAGTGGTAGCAATCATGTTTTTTCGGTAGGAAATTTCGATATTGTTCAAAAATCAGCTAATGTAACTTTCCCGAAAACAGGCAAATGGTA
>DATITY010000360.1:0-12165 GCA_035467235.1 Draconibacterium sp.
CGCGAATACGAATCTCAGAAAATCACTCCGGAATTAGAATTCATGCGTCGCACGTTAATCATTCTTACCGATGATTACGAGCATGCAGTTGCAAGGGTAGTTGACAGCAACGACAATGAGTTTATTGATTTCCATGCCCGCCGTTTGGTTGAAATGGCCGGTTTCATCATTATGAGTTACCTGCTTGTTATCGACAGTAACCGCGATGCATCGTATATCAAATCAGCAAAAGTATTTATCCGTCTTACAAAATCGCTGGTAAAAGGACATGCTGAATTTATTCGTGGTTCAGTGGTCGAAGATTTGGGTGCATATAAAATTGAAATGGAATAATCTGACAGAATGATTATCTTCGCAGCGATTTTTTTAACTGTATAATTTAATTCTTATTGACAATGAAAAAATATTTGGTTCTGATTTTAGTTGTAGCGGTTTTTGCATGTACTCAAAAACAGCCGGGTTTTAAAATTGATGTAAAACTCGAAGGCGCTGAAGGCAAAATTTTACTCGAAAAACGTGGGCCGGCAGCCTGGATTTCAGTTGACACAGCAGATGTAGTTGAAGGAGTTGCTGTTTTGGAAGGCGAAGTTGATTTTCCCAGCGATTATTATTTATCTGTTTTAGGTCAGCGCAACAAAACAGTCATTTTTGTTGAAAATACCAAAATGACAGTTGTTGGTAAAGTTGATTCATTGCAGTTTGTGAAAGTAACGGGTTCGGCAACACATGATGAATACTCCGGTTTAAATGCTCAAATAAGCGAAGTCAGTGAAAAATATATGGCGCTATACCAGGAATCAAGGGCTGCAATTGCTGCCGGAGACACTGCAAAAGGAAGAGAAATGATGGATAAGGTTAACGAAATGGTTGAAAGCACTAAAGTTATGCTTGAAGATTTTGTAAAAAATAATCCGGCATCCTACGTAACTCCATTCGTGCTTTCACAAATTCAAGGCGGAAAAGAGGTAGAGGAGTTGGAAGCAATGGTGACAGCATTAGACCCAAAACTTGATTCAATTCCATCAATTCTTCAGTTAAAAGAACAAATCGTTAAACTGAAGACAGTTGCTGTCGGACAAGTTGCGCCAGACTTTACGCAGAATGATCCGGATGGGAACCCTGTTAAATTCTCGGATATCTATTCTCAAAACGAATTAACATTACTCGATTTCTGGGCAGCCTGGTGTGGGCCATGCCGCGCTGAAAATCCAAATGTTGTTGCTGTTTTTAATGATTACAAAGACAAAGGATTTACAGTATTTGGAGTTTCACTCGACCGTGAAAAAGATGCATGGTTGAAAGCTGTGGCTGACGATAAACTGGCCTGGACACAGGTTTCTGATTTGGCCTACTGGCAAAATGAAGCTGCACAAATGTATTCCATTCAGTCTATTCCGTCAAGTTTACTGGTTGGCAGGACAGGGAAGATTATAGCTAAAAACAAAAGAGGCGACGATTTACGGGCTTTTGTTTCTGAAACTTTGAAATAAAACAAAATTATAATATTGGGAAAAGCCTTTCGAAAGAGGGGCTTTTTTTATTTGCAGTATCCCTATTGTAAACAGGTATTATTTTTACTTTTGCCGCACAATGTTACAAAATCATTTTGGAGAAATAGCAGGTGTTTTAACCGCGGTATTCTGGACAGTTACCAGCATGGCGTTTGAATCGGCGGGGAAAAAAGTTGGTTCACTTTCAGTGAATTTAATCCGGCTTGTGATTGCATTTTTCTTTATCGGTATTTACAGTTGGATTGTGCGCGGATTTTTCTTCCCAACCGATGCAACTCCTTTTCAATGGCAGTGGCTGGCGCTTTCAGGGCTGGTTGGTTTTGTAATCGGAGATTTACTGCTTTTTCAGGCACTGGTTGTAATTGGTGCGCGAATTTCGATGCTGGTAATGGCGCTCGCTCCGCCGTTTGCAGCGTTAATTGGCTGGTTATTACTTGATGAAGTTTTATCGGCAAAAAGTTTGCTTGGAATGGCAATTACGCTTACCGGAATTGTGATTGTGATTTTAAAACGTGAAAAAACTGAGGAAAACGGCACGGTAACCAGGAGGTTGAAATCGAATTATTCGGTGCAGGGAATATTGCTTGCGCTTGGTGGGGCGCTCGGACAGGGAGCCGGACTGGTTATCAGTAAAAAGGGAATGGGCGATTATGATGCTTTTTCGGCAGCTCAAATCAGGGTTTTAACGGGGATTGTGGGATTTATTTTTATCCTCACCTTTATGAAACGCTGGCCACGGTTTAAAGCAGCAATTAAAAATATTTCAGCCATGAAAAGGATAACGCTTGGCGCATTCTTCGGGCCATTTCTGGGAGTTTCCTTTTCACTACTGGCTGTTCAGAACACCAAGGCAGGAATAGCTGCTACCTTAATGTCGATTACTCCGGTTTTAATTATTGCCCCGGCAGTACTGCTGTTTAAGGAAAAAATCAACTGGAAGGAAATCATTGGAGCTGTTATAACCGTTATCGGAATCGCATTTTTCTTTTTGTAATTCTATCAGGATTTTACTTGTAACTATTCCAAAGTTCTGAACTTTGTAAAAGTTGGAAAATCTCAACAAATCTCTATCAATCTCATTAATTAACATCTATCTCATTCTCGCATTCACGCGTTCCTGCATTCACGCATTATTAATTCAAATATCCTCTTAATTCCGCCATTTTCATCTGTCTGTCCATTGAGAAAGTAATACTTTCGCGGTCAACTTTATCCAGTAAAAAGTAAGATTTTCTGAAGTAATTGATTTTATTTTCATCGGTTTCCGAGAGTTCACCTTGCTCTTTCAGTACAAATGCAATCATTTCGATGTGCTCGTTGGTTAGTTTTTTTTCGGATTCCAAAAATATCAGCAGGTTTTCAATTCCCATTGATTTGATTTCGGATTTAATATTCAGGCTGCTGTAAAAATATTCGATTTCATCCTCAGCCAGCCTCTTTTCGCCCTTTTTCCGGTAGCGGATAATCTTTTCAATGACCTCAAAAAGCATCATCAATTGCCGCATCAGATAATCCCTTTCAATTCCCATAAATCAGATTATAAAATTTCAAAATACAAACTGCAAATCTCAAATAAATTTCAAACTTAAATGTCCAAATTACCAAACTTTTTCCAACGCATGAAATTGAAATTGAAATTCATAATTGGTAGTTTTGTAAAAAGATTGTTAATGGGGTATTTCGACGATATTTTTGGCAAAAGCGACAGTTTTTCTGATAACCTGAAGGATGGGAAGGACTTTTATATGGAAAATGGTTACCGTGTAATGACAGAAAGCTATTTAATCAATCGTGGATATTGTTGTTCGAATGGTTGCCGGCATTGTCCATACTGGCCAAAAGCACAAAAAGGAAATACGGTTTTGAGGAAAGATATTAATTTATGATAGGAAAAGAACTTCGCATCGTTTTTATGGGTACACCCGATTTTGCAGTGGCCAGTTTAAAGGCTTTGGTTGAGGGCGGTTACAATGTAGTTGGTGTAATTACTGCTCCTGATAAACCTGCGGGAAGAGGAAATCAACTCACCCAATCGGCGGTAAAAAAATATGCCGTGGAAAATAACCTGAAAGTACTTCAACCCGAAAAACTGAAAAACCCTGAATTTTTAGCTGAACTGAAAGATCTAAAAGCCGATTTGCAGGTGGTGGTTGCATTCAGGATGTTGCCCGAAGTGGTTTGGAACATGCCGACATTGGGAACTTTTAATCTGCATGGTTCCCTGCTACCGCAATATCGTGGCGCTGCCCCGCTCAACTGGGCAGTGATTAACGGAGAAACAAAAACCGGAGTAACCACTTTTTTATTAGACCACGAAATTGATACTGGAAAGATTCTTTTTAAACGGGAAACACCGATTGGTGAAAACGAAACTGTTGGCGATGTGCACGACAGGCTGATGGAAATTGGTGCAAAACTGGTAGTTGAAACTGTTGATGCCATTGCCGAAGGCAATATTCAGCCCATTCCTCAAACTGAATTATTAGAAGGAACTGCAATAAAACACGCTCCCAAAATTTTTAAGGAAGACTGTAAAATTGAATGGAACAAAGATTCAGAATCGATTCGCAACCTGGTTCGCGGATTGTCGCCATACCCGGCTGCGTGGACAAACCTTGTGAATGAGAAAACTGGCACGGGAATCATGACAAAACTATTTTTTGCCCAAAAAACAGATTCGGTAAAAAATGCTTCGCCGGGAACCATTGAAACTGACCGGAAAACTTTTATGAATGTGGCTTGCAAAAATGGCTGGCTTCAGATTACCGATTTACAGATTGCAGGTAAAAAGAGAATGAAATCGGATGAGTTTTTACGGGGGTTTCAACAGATTGAAAATTACAGGTTTGAATGAAAACAAATAACTTTTACAAAGTTCGAAACTTTGGAAAAGTTATTCAGCACGGATTGTCTTTATTTCTTTTTTCCGTTCACAATAAAGAAATAAATCAGGAAACCCAAAGAAATAGATACCAGTAAAATACCAAAAGGCATCACTGTATCTCTTCCTTCAATCCACTCTTTATCCAACAATCCCAGGACTTCGATAAGTATAAATCCCAAACCGGTCATTAATGCAACCAATCCCCATTTCAGCGACGGGTATTTATTTACTTCGTCGTTTGTTGGTTTTGGATTTTCCAAAATACTAACTCTTTCATACTGTTCGGCTTTAATCAGTTTTCTTTTCAGCAGGTGAACAGAAATTAAACTAAGTATCTGATAAATTCCGAAAAACACGATTCCTGTAACAAAAATTTCACTAAGATTATTCATAATATTTGTTTTTAAAATTTGACATTCTGACCATTTGACACACCGGGTTTTGAAAATGTTGCAGAATGGGGAAAATATTTTTTGGAAGAAGAGGGAAATAAGGAATAACAAAATCAGAAATGAGAAAATGATTGGCGCACGAACAGGCAGGGATTGAAGCGGCAGCTTGTTGAAGCGGGTGACTTTGACCGCTGGCCGGCAGGAGCGACCGGAGGAAGCTACCTGGCGGACATTGCCGGAAAAGGAACCTGCGAAACAACTAAAGCGTAAAGCCCGGCCGCCTGCACGAATGAAAAATAATTGTAACTTCATGCAACATTTTTATACCTGTTGAAGTCAGATGGTATAGTTATGAATGACGGAGAACTTGTACAGCAAATTGTAAACGGGAACAGTAACGCCTTCCGGTTTCTGGTGGCAAAACACCAGCGACTGGTGCTGCACATTGTTGGTCGTATCGTTCATCGGCAAGAAGATGTGGAAGATATTTGTCAGGAGGTGTTTATAAAAGTGTACAGGAAGTTGAAGCATTTCAGGGGCGACTCGAAACTTTCGACGTGGATTGCCAAAATAGCCTACAACACAAGTATTTCGCACGTGAGGAAACCGATGAAAAATGAGCATTCGTATGATGAAAGTCCGGCCCTGATTGCGAATGAAAGGGATGAAGAACTGAATCAGATAAAGATTGAAAGAGAGGAGGCAAAAAAATACCTGCTCGAAATGATTGAGGAACTTCCGGTGCATTACAGAACGGTTTTAACGTTGTTTCACCTGGAGGAATTTTCGTATAAAGAGATTGAGGAAATTACCGAAATGCCGGAGGGAACTATAAAAAGCTACTTGTCGAGGGCAAGAAATATTTTAAAAGAGAAGTTGGAAAAAGTGGTGGAAACAGAAAAAACAAATATTTTTACGGATTATGTATAACGAGGATAAATATTTTGATAGCGAAAAACTGCTGAATGAGGCTTTAAAAACTGAGCCTGGTTTCAGGTTATCCGATGATTTTGCCAGCCTGGTTGCGGCAAAAATGGAACGGAAGTTTGCCTGGGAACAGTATTTCAGGGAATTTCTGATTTATCTGGGTGCAATAATTGGTTTGCTGGCAGTGCCGGTGGCTATTCAGTTTATATTTTTTGGCGCCGTGTGGCAGGAATGGTTCCGTTTAATTACAAATAACATATCACTGATTGGTGGAATAATGTTTTTAGTGATTTTTATTTTATTTGCCGATCGGGTTTTGTTGCGCTATTTTATGCACCGCTCCACCACAGAATCGGTTTGAAAAACCTTGTTATTTCTATCGTAAATAAATTATTTGTTCGGTTCGCGGCTGATCACCGTATTTCATGCGGTTACGTTTATAAAGCGGTTTTAATTTAATACCATACATCTGCGAAATGTATTGCATGGTTTCGCCCGGATTAACTTTGTGTGACAATAAACCCTTTGCTGTTTTCCGGTATTTTGACTCAATGTAAACCACTTCGTTGTTTTGTGGCACGTACCCAATTGGCTGATCGTTAAACTTATACAATTCCCATGCTTTTATTCCAAGTTCCTGAGCCAGTATTTCATAAGTATCACCGGTTTTTGCAACTACCGATTTAAGGTTATTCAGTTTGGTAATTTGATGTGATTGGTATGGATTTAAAAAGATGTTATCTAAAACGTCTTTTGTATTGATGTGTTTATGTTTTGATGCGGCAAGCTGCTCATTACTAATCTTGTAATCGAGACGATAAAGTTGGTTTTCTTCGATGATTTTAATCAGACGCTGGGCATAATCATTTGCGGTGGCATAGCCGGCTTTTTTTAATCCGTGTGCCCAACCCACATAATCGTCCGGACTTAATTGAAAAAGTGAAAAATAACGGGGACTCGACATCAGGAAATTGGAATGGTCGATGTATGATTCTTCCACAGTATTATATTTTCTAAAACATTCGTTTTTCTCATCATCATCGTGTCTCACTGTTTTTCCAGTCCAGGTCGATTTGCATTTTATACCAAAATGATTATTCGACTTTATACTCAATACACTATTTCCGTTTGATGATTCAAGGCAAGCCTGTGCCATTTTTATACTTGCGGGAATGCCGGTTCGGTTCATCTCTTCGATGGCCAGTACCTGGTATTTTTCGATATATTCTTTGCGCGTGGTTTGAGAAAATACCGCCGAAACAGAATAGATAAAAATAAATGCGAAAAGAAAATATCTCATGTTAAACGTGTTTTTTTTAGTTCATCAAAAATATGGTGTTCAAAACTCTTCTTTTAGTAATACTCGTTTTTTTATAAACAAAGGATTGTGTATTTCATTGTGCAAACTGGTGATTTTTTGAAATAAACTTTAATAATGACAGGAGTTTCAATAAAATTGTAATTTTGGACAAAACAAAAACGATGCACAAAAGAGTTTTTCAGATTTTTGCAGATGAATATAATAAACTGTCAGACTTGTCGTCTGACGATCAAAAATTGATTATGACAGCCCGCGAGGCATCACGAAATGCATACGCACCTTATTCAAAGTTTTTTGTTGGCGCAGCCGTTTTATTGGCTAACGGCGAGGTAATAATAGGTAACAACCAGGAAAATGCAGATTTTACCGATGGTTTGTGTGCCGAAAGAGTGGCATTGTTTTATGCACACGCCGTTTATCCAAATGAAGCAGTTGAAGCATTGGCAGTTACAGCGAAAAATCAAAACGGTTTGATTGCCGGTCCTGCTCATCCTTGTGGATCGTGCAGACAGGTTTTGGTAGAAACCGAATCGCGGTTTAACCATCCAATCAGGATAATTCTTGATGGAGCTGAAAAAATTATCGTATTAAATGGGGCCGATAATTTGCTGCCGTTTGCATTTAAACCGGATCAACTGGGCTGAACCGGTTGCTGCGGAACAATTTCATAAATTCATTCCAAACCACATCATCCGGTGGATCAGCAACAATTGTAATCATCTCATTTTTTACGGGGTGTAAAAAATCAATTCTGCGGGCATGTAAATGAATACTTTTATCGGCGTTAGGTCGTGGAAAACCGTATTTTATGTCACCTTTGATGTATAATTTTAACTGACGCAATTGAACCCTGATTTGATGATGACGGCCTGTATGTAGTTCAATTTCAAGCAAATGGTAATTATCGATACTCGCCACATGACGATATGTTAAGCTGGCCATCTTCGAATCCTTTTGTTTTTCAGTGTATGCATAGCTTCGGTTACGTTCCTGATTTTTAACCAGATAATGGGTAAGTGTATCGGTATATTTTGGAGGCCTTTTATCTACCACAGCCCAGTAAATTTTTTTTACTTCACCGCGGGTTTGAAAAAGTTTATTTAACCGTGGAAGTATTTTGCTTGTTTTTGCAAGAACCACAATTCCGGTGGTTGGCCTGTCCAATCTATGAGGCAAACCCAAATAAACATTACCTGGTTTGTCATATTTCTCCTTCAGGTACTGTTTTACTATGTCAAGCAACGTGATATCACCTGTTTTATCGCTTTGTACAACTTCGCCGGCAGCTTTGTTAACCGCAATAATATGGTTGTCTTCGTAAATTACCTGCACTTTTGCTCCCCTCCTTTAAACTATGAACATTAAACTAATACTGTTCCTTTTCGTTAGGGAAGTCTCCCGATTTTACATCGGTGATATAATGACCCACTGCACCTTTTATTTCGGCAGCAAGATTGTGGTAACGACGCAAAAACCGAGGGGAAAACTGTTGTGTAATTCCAAGCATATCGTGAATTACAAGCACCTGCCCGTCAACGCCGCCACCTGCGCCAATTCCGATAACCGGAATTCGCAATGCACTGGCTACAGTCTCTCCCAATTGTGCGGGTATTTTTTCGAGTACCAGTGCAAAGCAACCTGCTTCTTCAAGCAGTTTGGCATCGGTAATTAATTTTTCTGCTTCAGCTTCTTCCTTGGCACGAACCGAGTAGGTTCCAAACTTATTAATAGATTGCGGCATCAATCCCAAATGGCCCATAACCGGAATCCCTGCCGATAAAATGCGTTGTACCGATTCAATCACTTCCGAACCGCCTTCAAGTTTTACTGCATCGGTGGCAGTTTCTTTCATAATCCGAATGGCTGTACTTAACGCTTTTCGTGAATTTCCCTGGTACGAACCAAACGGAAGATCGACAACAACCAATGCACGTTGAACTGCATTTACCACCGATTTTCCGTGATAAATCATTTGGTCCAAAGTTATAGGAAGAGTGGTTTGATTTCCTGCCATTACATTCGACGCCGAATCGCCTACAAGAATTACGTCAATTCCTGCTTCGTCAACCAATTGCGCCATACTGTAATCATAGGATGTTAACATCGAGATTTTTTCGCTGCGTAGCTTCATTTCTGTTAAACGGTGGGTAGTAACTTTCCGAACTTCTTTTTGTACCGACATTGAAAATGTATTTACGATTACGGAACAAAGCTAAACAAAGGTTTTCAACTGCCCAAACAAGATAGTAATTTAGAAAAACTTGAAAGCTTTAAGCGAAATAAATTGCCGACATCATTTTGTTATATTTTGTTTGTTTACTTTGGTGAATTAAAATTGAATGTTTCAGAAAATGGAAAAACATACATTTGCAACGATTTTTAGTTTTATTGTCATACTTCTCCTTTCAACTATATCTGATGGTTTTGCTCAATACAATTTTAAAAATTCTGAAATATTTCAGTACCAAAAGAATGAAATTGACTGGGGTTTACATTACTATGCAGGTACAGAGAGGGAAGAAACCCGCACCGGGCTTTGGCGTGAATACGAAGAGTTAAATTCCAATGCGGCGAAATTTCAGTTTAAAAACCTGTTTTGGAATTTTCAGGAAACCAAACAGGAACGCATCGAGTTTAATTTGGAAGCCGGGCCACTCTGGGGAAATGGAAACTGGATTGACAGTTCGGCGGTTGCAAACATTGAGGCTGACCATAATATATTTGGGTTGCGAACAAATGCATCAGCAAATTATTCGTCGAGGTTTTATTACAACAAAAAAAATTACACACTGGTGCAGATAAATGGCTGGGCACGTTACGATTTATACAATCAAAATTCAAACGGTATTTCAACCGACTCGGATAATGTTGTTACTGATTTTGAAGAAAAAACCAAAGAAGATAAGTTCAGATTCAGTGTTGATGCCCGCGCAGGGTGGGGAATTGGCAGATTAGAACCCATGAACCATTTTATGGTTGCCGATTACCTTTTGAAAAAATATTACAGTGAGCGGAGCTTCTCGCATGATGATATTTCAAAATTTGCCAGGGAAATAGCCAGAATAAAACATCTGCGAAATATTAAAACGGGACATAAAACCGACGTTGAGTCTGCTCAAATGCAGGAATATTTGAATCAGAAAATGATTCTCATTCCTGTGAATAGCATGGAAGAAGAATGGAAAACCGGTGAATTTTTGCCCCGATTCAACGGTAACCGGGTTGAATTTGGTCCCTTTTTTAAATACTACAACCAGGAACCCGATTTTATTTATGGAGGATATCTATTATATGACAATGCCAAATATTGCACAGCCAGATGGAACCGTAATTTTAGCGCCGGAGTAAATTACAATGCATACAAAAAACAGGATTGGGTTTTAGCCGAACTCAGCATTGGATGGTCGTATTTTATAAAATTGAAAAGTCAGTTTGATTTTGGAATGAAATATATACCCGGAATTGCTTTTAGCGGGTCCGGAAATAATCATACCCTAAACAACGGGTTTATTCCATATGTTGGCTATTTTACTCAAATTGACTCTAAAAACCGCGTCGATATTAAATTATCATATCGCATTTCTGAAGATGAAAAACTGATGCTTTCAGGTCCTGAATTTTCAGTTTCTGTATATCGGAGCAGGTATTAAACCCGAAGGAATATTTTCTTTTTATACATGTAATAAAGAATCAGCCAAACAAGCATAATTTCACCCGCAACCATTATTAATTCGCTGATATCGCCTAAAACCACAGACCATCCTAAGATTAGTTTTGTGGCTTTCTCCATATCGATAAACCTTTGAAATAGGTAAATAAATATCGAGTTCATACCGATAACGCGGAAGAAGAACGACCATTTTTTCCAGCCTTTTACGTCGATTATCCAGTAAAACAAGGTAATGAGTATAAACCCGATTCCGGCAGTGAGTAAATTGAAACTACCGGTCCAGCATGCTTTAATTATTGGGTAGAATGTGCTCAAAGCCAAAGCTAATGCAATGGCGGAAACACCGAACAGTAAAAGTGTATTGATTTTTTGTCTGGCATTTGTTTTTTTATCGCGCAGAAAATGCCCGGCAACCGACCCCATTAACGTAACTGTAACTGCCGAAACAATGCAAAGCAATCCTTCAGGATCAAAAACAACACCGTGTAATCTGCCCGGAACCAGCATTCGGTCGAAGTACCCGTTGATACATCCTTCGGGAGTTAAAACTCCTGCACCAACTCCTGGAACCGGCACCAGCAATTGAAGAATGCCAATACCCGCCAAAATTCCACCCAACCAATAAAGCCGTTGTTTTAACGATTTACTGTAAATATTGATAAGGGCAGCAAAAGTGTATGCCAATCCAATTTGACCCAAAACGCTAGGTAAACGCGGATTTTCAAATCCATTGCTGAAAACGCCGTTGTAAAACCATCCCAATAACAAAAGAATCAATCCGCGGATAATAGCCTTTTTGGCGAGCGCTGACTTTGGAACCTTTTTTTCGAGTTGCGAAACCAATGCAAATGGTATGGCAACACCGCTGATAAACATGAACAACGGGAAAATCAAATCGTAAAAATGAAAACCATTCCACGGAACATGCTCCATTTGTTCAACCACCGGATTAAGCCAGGCTGCGCCTGAATGTTTTGCTATTACTTCGATCATGTAACTGCCACCGGTTATCCAAAACATATCGAAACCTCGTAGGGCATCGAGTGATAATAAACGGGACTGGGGTTCTGTGTGCAACGATTTTGAAGTCATTTTAATTCAATTAAGTTAAGCCCGAATGTAGTAATCTTTTCAGATAATCAACATTTCAAATTTTGTCATTTACTATACAAAAATTGATTTTTTGAAAATCCTTTTATTCTGCCTTTTTGTCACCGGTTTTGACAGGGAAAACTGAAATATTCCATTTATCGGTGTCAATCTTTCGCCAGAAACTGAAAAACCGAGGGTGGCACAGTGATTGATTATTGACTTCCGTTAAATTTTGAAATAATTTATAAAATACAATATTATCATGGGAAAAATAATTGGAATTGATTTAGGAACCACAAACTCTTGTGTTTCGGTAATGGAGGGCAACGAACCTGTTGTTATTCCAAATAGCGAAGGAAAACGTACAA
>DATITY010000361.1:0-8363 GCA_035467235.1 Draconibacterium sp.
TACTTTTTGTGTCAGTTAAATCAGCAGCAGCTTTCAAAAGCCATGTTTCCGATTGGAGAATTACTAAAACCCGAAGTTCGTAAAATTGCCAGGGAACAAAATCTTCCCACCGCCGAACGCAAAGATTCGCAGGGAATCTGCTTTGTTGGTAAAGTTGATTTGCCAACTTTTCTTCAACAGCAGTTACAGCCGAAAGTTGGAAACATCATCGAAATTTCTGAAAGTTTCGTGGAGAAGAAAAAGCAACTTGAAATTTCAGAAGAAAATTACCGCAAACTCTGTTTCCCGTTTCCTTTTAAACCATGGAATGGTGAAATAATTGGCAAACATCAGGGAGCACATTTTTATACCGTCGGGCAAAGAAAAGGCCTGAATATTGGCGGACACAAAGATCCACTTTTTGTCCTTGGAACCGATGTTCTACGCAATATTATTTATGTTGGCGAAGGTCAAAATCATCCCGGATTATTTCGCCGTGGATTATTTGTTTCAGTAAACGAAATGCACTGGATTCGAACGGATTTAAAAATGCAGCCCGGAGAAAAACGCCAATTCGATATCAGAATCCGCTACCGCCAGCCGCTCGAAAAAGGCACAATTCATGTTAAAGAAGATGGCGCCTGGTTTATTTTCGACGATGAGCAACGCGGAATTACTTCAGGACAGTTTGCAGCGTGGTACAGCGGCGATGAATTGATTGGGTCGGGAGTAATCGCCTGAAGTTTAAAGTTTAAGGTTTAAAGTCTTTCCAGAAAAATAAGGAATAAGAAATAACGAATAAGAAAGTTGAAAGGGAAGAAACTTTGGTATTCAAACTTTATACTTCCGACTTTCTTTTAACTTAGCGCAAAATATTTCAAAATGATAAAATCAATGACTGGCTTTGGTAAAGCCGAATTCGAGGTAAATAACAAAAAATTCACCATCGAAATAAAATCGTTAAACAGTAAACAGGTTGATTTAAATACCCGCATTCCGGCAATTTACCGCGAAAAAGATATTGAAATCAGAAAAGAACTGTCTGATAAACTTGAACGTGGAAAAATTGATTTTAACATTTACGTTGAAAGTTTGGGTGATGAGTCGAACTCAAAAATAAACGAGCCTATTTTAAGAAGTTACTACAAACAACTGAGTAAAATCAGTACAGAATTAAACCTGGTATCTGACCACTCTACACTTCAGGCAGCCCTTCGTTTGCCGGATGTGGTAAAAACAGAATATCAAACACTTGACGAGGAAGAGTGGGAAATTATTCTCAAAAATATCAGAAATGCAATAGCCGATATCGACAAGTTTCGCGTTCAAGAAGGTGACGCCCTGAAAATCGATATACTAAAAAGCATTGAATTGATTCAATCGTTGCTGGCGCAGATTGAACCTTTTGAAGGACAACGCATTGAGGCATTAAGAACCCGCTTAACCGAAAATCTGGATAAACTAAGCCTGAATGGTAATGTTGACAAAAACCGTTTTGAGCAGGAATTGATTTTTTATCTCGAAAAACTCGACATTAACGAAGAAAAAGTGAGACTGGCCAATCATTGCGAGTATTTTATGGATACGGTGGCAGAGCCAGTTCCAACCGGAAAAAAACTGGCCTTTATTTCGCAGGAAATCGGCAGGGAAATCAATACAATTGGGTCGAAAGCCAATAACACCGAAATACAACGGATTGTTGTCCAGATGAAAGATTACCTTGAACGGGTGAAGGAACAGTTGCTGAATGTGTTATGAAAGGAAAACTCATCATATTTTCAGCGCCATCGGGGGCAGGGAAGACAACGATTGTCAGGCATCTGCTTGAAAAAAACCTCAACCTCGAATTTTCAGTTTCGGCCACCAGCCGCAGTCCACGGCCTAACGAAACCCCCGGAAAAGATTATTATTTTCTTTCGGTAGAAGAGTTCAAACAGAAGATTGAAAACGATGAGTTTTTGGAATGGCAGGAGGTTTACAAAGGAATTTATTACGGGTCGTTAAAAAGCGAAGTTGAACGAATCCGAAACCTGGGAAAAAATGTGATTTTTGATGTTGATGTTGTTGGCGGGCTAAATATTAAAAAGTTTTACGGCGATGAAGCGCTGGCCATTTTTGTACAACCGCCATCGGTTGAAGAGTTGCGCAAAAGACTTATTAGCCGCTCAACAGAAACCGAAGAAAAAATACAGATGCGAATTGCCAAAGCCGAACACGAACTGAGTTTTGCCGGCGAATTTGATGTGGCAATTACAAATAACGATTTGACGCAGGCTTGTAAGGAAGCTGAGGAAATAATACGCGGGTTTCTGAAGAAATAACAAATCCCGATAAACAAAATCCAGAAAATAATCAATATCGAATTCTCAATTTCCAAACCTAAAATAGAAGTTCTTACAAATTGTTGGATATGGTTTGGAATTTCTGAAATTGTGGTTTGGATTTTATTTGTAATTTGGTTCCTGTTATTTGAAAATTAAATCAAATGAGTAATCTAATCACAGATATTCTATCACCCAAACCTGTCAGACTAAAAATCGGGCTCTATTTTGGTTCATACAATCCAATCCACATCGGTCATTTGGCAATTGCCAACTACATTGTTGAATACACTGACATCAACCAGCTTTGGTTTGTGGTTTCACCGCAAAATCCGTTCAAGAAAAAAGACAATCTGCTGGCCGATTATCATCGGCTGGAACTGGTAAACCGGGCCATAGATAATGACGACAGGTTTCGTGCTTCCAACATCGAGTTCAACCTTCCAAAACCAAGTTACACGGTCGATACGCTGGCCTATTTGCAGGAACGCTATCCCGGTTACAGTTTTGTAATTTTAATGGGTTCCGATAACCTTGAAAATTTTCATAAGTGGAAGAATTCAGAAGTAATTCTTGAAAATTATGGTGTAATCGTTTATCCGCGCCCCGGTTTTGACAAATCGCAAGTTCCGGTTCACAAAAATATTATGGTTGCTGAAGGCGCCCCGTTAATGGAGATTTCCTCAACATTTATCAGAGATGCCATTAAATTGGGGAAAAACATTCGTCATTTTATTCCGCAAAGAGCCTGGGAATATTTGGATGAAATGAATTTTTACAGGAAATAACCAACTAATAATCTGTACATTGAGCAACTAATTCTAGTTTAAAACCAAAATGCCATTTTTTATTCATCCATTAAAAGCAATTCTTGTAACTTCTTTTTCGCTATTCTTTTTTGGAACTTTTGCCCAAAAATCCATCAGGGCTTTTCAATTGGAAGAGCCTATTAAAATTGATGGAATTTTTGAACCGGAAAAATGGACAACAGCCGACAGTGCAATCAATTTTGTTCAAATGGAACCCCATCCAGGTCAGGCTTCGTCCGAGAAAACGGTAGTCTGGTTTGGATGGAGTGGCGACAAAATTTACGCTGTTTTCAATTGTTTTCAATCGTCGCCTGTAACTGCAAAAAGCCAAAGTCGCGACGCACTTAGTAAAAACGACGACTTAATTGCCCTTATTTTAGATACATACAATGATAACCGAAGTGGTTATGTGTTTTTTACTAATCCGCTTGGTACACAAATCGATATGAAAATCATCGACGATGGCAGAAGTATGGATTTAAACTGGGATTCAGAATGGAAAAGTGAAGCGAAAATTTTCGATTGGGGCTGGTGTGTTGAATTTGAAATCCCGTTTAAAAGTTTAAAATACAAAAAGGGTATCGGGGAATGGGGTATCAACTTTGGCAGGGTTATCCGCTCCAATTTCGAAACTGCTTATTGGTCGGATGCTTTAACGCAGGATTTCAGGGTTTCGCAAAGTGGAAAACTGGAAGGATTAAAAATTCCTGACAAAAAAATGAAACTTTCGGTTTATCCGTATTTATCGGTTTTTAAAACCACCGGTGAGAACTGGAATGCCGATGCCGGCGGTGATATTAACTGGCAAATTACGTCTAATGTTTCATTGAACTCTACTATTAATCCCGACTTTGCAACGGTTGAAGCTGACGAGCAAAGAATTAATCTTACCCGTTACGAATTGAGTTATCCCGAAAAGCGACTCTTTTTTCAGGAAGGCAACGAAATGTACAATACCAGGTTCAGAACTTTCTATTCCCGACGAATTCAGGATATTGATTTTGGAAACCGGTTAAGTGGAAAAGTGGGGAGAACACAATTCAATATCCTCAATGTAAAATCTCCTGAAATGTCGGAAACAGAACCAGAATCGTTTTTCACTGCTGCCCGTGCTAAATTCGATTTTTTAAAGTCGTCGAGCATGGGTTTTACTTTTGTCGATAAGAGCTGGGACGATGGTTTTACCCGCTCAGTAAGCATCGATTATGTAATGAATCTCGGTAAACTTTGGCAATTAACCGGACAGTTTGTAGGCAGTGCCCCCGGCGATTTTTGGAGTCATAGCGCCTGGTTTATGCGGTTTGCCCGCGAAAATAACATTTATCATATTCATTTTCGTTACAACGATGTTGGCGAAAATTTCCGTGAAAATGTAAACCAAACCGGGTTTGTAACCGATGACGATCGCAAGGAAATTGATTTTGAAGGAACTTACAAATTCTGGTTGAAAAATAATGTTTTGGAATATATTAATGTGGGCTCAAACAACAACGTTTTCTGGAGCCAGACAGGGGTTCTGCGCAGTTGGGATTTTGACAACATGGCAAATTTCTATTTCAAAAACCGTTTTAACTTTGAGTACAATTACAACAACGAATTCAAACTATACGAAAAAGAATATTACAACCATAAAAACTCGTTCAGTGTTGGTTACAACACCGACGAATGGAGTCACGCTTTTGTAAATTATACCACCGGCTATAATTTCGACCGAAATTTTGATTTGTACTCAGGGGGAGCTCAGGTAAAACTGTTTCAAAACCTTTCGCTAAGTTATTCGGCAAATATTTTAAAATTCGTGCCTGACGACGATAATAACTCAACTTTTATAAATGTGGTTACTGCCAATTATAATTTCACCAAAGATTTATGGCTGAAGCTTTTTGCTCAAAACAGTACCCAAAACGAAAATATTTATTTTTACGGATTGGTTGGCTGGCGTTTTAAACCACCATTTGGAGCGGTGTACCTGATTTATTCCCACGACCAATATGGCGAGGAAGCAGGGATGCCTGACACCGATAACTTCTTTGTGAAACTGACTTATCCGATTACGATACTGAAATAGCCCTTCTTCCAATTAGGGAGTTGTTCCTCAGGTTATCTCGTTTTCGTCATATCTTCATCAACACAAATTGTAAAATCAGCTTTGCCTGTGTTTTCCTTGGTTAATTCCGAAACATCCTCCTGTGAAACGGTATGAATGGTAACAATTTTCAAATCAGGATTGGCCTGTTTCAGGTACCAGTATATACTTTCAAAGTTTTCGGAATGATATGAACCGTGGTAGTGAATGAGCAGTTTTCCTTTCGACCAGTTTTTGAGAATAAAATGCGCCATGGTTGCATCTTTTAAAGCCTGAGCTTTCGGAAAATTCTCCGTAACATGGTCACCCATTCCTTCCATTTCCATCATGCTTTTGTAGCAATTCAGTTCTGCATCGTATTTAATAGGCAGCGGCGGAAGGAATGCTTTTGCATCGGATGAAAGTTTATCCAGCCCTACAAATCCTTTCGAATTGACCAGTGAGGCGTACCTGCGCGGAACATTTGTAGCTACAAATATCAATTTATTTGTTTTTGCAAATTCTACCAGTGGTTTGTAGTCGGTTTTGTAATTGGGCCAAAGTCGGGCATTCGATTCAAAACTACTCACCGAAATCAAACTATCCAGATATTCATCTAAAATTACCTGGTTATCGCTTTCGAACATTTCGGCGCCAAGTACCAGTTTATCTTTTTTCAGATCGTATAAATCTTTGGTTAGTTCAAATTCCATCCAGTGTGAAATAGGGTCATCGTGCGATTCTCCAAATAGAACAATATCGGCATCTTCAGCTTCTTTCAGCATTTTTTCGTATTTAACATCTTTCCCATCTTTATTGAAAAGATAATACGCAGGTTTATCGGTTTTAAAGGCGGTAAACACAAAAAATAAACCTACAAAAAGCCATTTAAATTTTTTCATATTGTATTTCATTGATTTTTAAACTATTTATTTCAATTCTTTATATTTTATCTGATGATTGTACAAATCGGCTATCCACAATGTATTATTATCGAATAATACTGCGGCAGGTTTGTTTAGGTTAGCATCTTCAATTACTGTAACTTTTTTATCCGATTCGATTTTTAAAATTTTATTCGACCCCATATCTGCAATAAACAGTGTTCCGTTGTTATCGCTTGAAATTCCGTGTGGCATCTCCAGTTTTGTATCAAGATTTAATTTCGTAATCCCTTCATTCAATTTTAACCGGTAAATACTGGCATTTCCGGCGTCGCAAATAACGATATCTTTTCTGTCAAAACCCATATCAATCGGGTATTTAAAATCGCACTTTAAAGGAGATAAACTATCAACTCCTGCAATTGTTGACACGACCCCGTTTTTTAACATTCTGACTTTTGCGTTGCCAATATCCAAAACATAAATTTCACCCTGCCCACCCAACAAAATCTGATGTAGGGAATTGAACAAAGCCGATTTTGCAGGACCATCCTTAAATCCTTTTTCCTTTTGGTTTCCTGCAACAGTTTCTGTAAATAACTTTCCTTCACGGTTCGAAGTTTTGCGAATTACATTATCGCTTGCACTCACTGTGTAAATTACATCATTGATTTTGTCGTAGGCAACGCCATGCAACCCTGAGAAAAGCGCTTCGTCAGCAAATCCATCGCGATATCCCTTTTTATCGGGACTGCCAAAAATGGTTTTTACAACGCCATTATGATTAACCGATCTCACCGCGTTATTATTAAAATCGACAAAAAGTACCGCGTTATCTTTATAAGTTGACATCCGGATAGGTTTATCCATTTGAGGGTTTTCCCCATCCACAAATCCAGCCTCGGTTTTACCGATTGTTTGCGAAAAAACATTCAGGCAAAAACCTGTCGTTATAAAAATAGTTGCTAAAAATGTTCTCATTATGCTGAAGCTTTGTTATTACGTATATTTTCAATCAAATAAAACGTAATTTTTTAATACTTGAAAAAGATTTACCTGGTTAAATACTTATTTTAATGCTTTATTTCAGTGCATTTGCAAAATAGTTTCAAAAACAGAATAAACCATGGTAGAATCAGGAATATTTTATGGCGCAGTAATCGACCCTGTTTTGTCGCCAATGCGAAAACGGGTAAACTGCGAAATCAATCCCGGAGAAAAAGTAATAGATATTGCCTGCGGAACCGGGGCACAAGTTTTTGAATTATGCGGGATTGCTTCAAAAATTGTGGGCATCGACCTCTCTGAATCTATGATAAATCATGCTCAAAACTCGGTCAAAAAAAGAAATATTCTGAATGTTGAATTCTTCGTTTGCGATGCCACCAACCTCTCCCGGTTCGAGGCAAACAGTTATGATGTGGCTGTTATGTCGCTGGCTTTGCACCAGTTTGCTCCCGGTTTACATTCGACTATTTTAAGCGAAATGAAAAGAGTTGCCAAACGAATTATTATTGTTGATTACGCAGTTCCCCTCCCAAAAAATTATGCAGGAATTGGCTGCCGGGTTGCCGAATTTCTGGCTGGAAAAGAACACCACCGCAATTTCAGAAAGTATTACCAACTTGGTGGATTAAAAATGATTTTACCTGAAAATAACCTGAAAATTGAAAAATCGGTGTTGTTTGGGAAGGGCGCATTTCAATTGGTGGTTTGCTAAAAACTACAGTTTCCCCAACTCCTCTTTCAGCCAATCCGGCCGGTTGGTGGTAATTTTAGTAACTCCCAATTCAGTTAACCGTTTAGCTTCGGCCGGGTCGTCAACTGTCCAGACCAGTACTTCCAAATTATTTTCCTTTGCAATTTTCATCACCTCTTCGTTGATAATTGAATAGTGCAGATTTACACCGTCGAGCCCGCTTTCGGCCGCTTCAACTATCTTTTTATGTAACCCGTTTTTGGAGGAACTCAACCAGTAGCATTTGTTTTTAGGAAATGTTTTTTTTACTTCCACAATTGTTTTCCAGTCGAAAGCAATAAAAACAATCAGGCTATCTTTCTGGCTTTTTTCGAAAAAACGGGTTATTAAAGGAATAACTTCATTGCCGCATTTAATTTCAACAACCAGCTTCTTACCTTCAGGAACAGTTTCCAATATTTCGGAAAGAAACGGAATTTTTTCGCCCTTGTATTTTTCATCTTTCCAAATACCGGCATCCAAATCGCGCAACAAAGTTGAAGGCGAATCGGCAATGGAATGATTTTTTTTACTCAGGCAGGTGCGTTTTGTGTCTTTATCGTGAAT
>DATITY010000362.1:0-3618 GCA_035467235.1 Draconibacterium sp.
TCAGCGATACCGAAGCGCAGCCCATTGTGGCAAACTCCCATCTCGGAAAGTTTGCCATTTCAACCGTGAGTAAAATTGTGAATGCCGATGAACTGGAGGAAGAAATGCTGCAAAATCACCATACTTTTTCAGAAACCAGTCAGGGAAGCGTGAATCCAACCGAACTGATTGCAATGCTGATTGCCGATGGCGATGATTTTGTATCAGGAATTGAAAATGTTTTCTCTAAAATAAAAGGTTCGTGTTCCATTTTAATTCTCACCGAAAAAATGATAATCGCCGCCCGCGACAAGCTGGGACGCACTCCGGTGATAATCGGTAAGAATAGCCATGGTTTTGCCGTTGCGTCCGAAACCTGTTCGTTTGCCAACCTCAACTACGATATTGAAAAATTTCTGGGTCCGGGAGAAATTGTGAGGATAACCGCAGAGGGATACGAACAAATTAGAAAACCGAACGAAAAAATGCAGGTTTGCGCTTTTCTATGGGTTTATTACGGATATCCGCCGTCGTATTACGAGGGGATAAATGTGGAAGAAGCCCGTTACCGTTGTGGCGCGGCGCTGGCAAAAAACGATAATGTGGATGCCGATTTTGTTGCCGGAATTCCCGATTCTGGTATTGGACACGCGATTGGTTACAGCAACGAAGCTAAAATACCGTACATGCGGCCTTATGCAAAATATACGCCCACCTGGCCACGGAGTTTTATGCCGCAAAACCAGTTAAAACGCGACCTGGTTGCCAAAATGAAACTTATACCAAATCCGGCTATCATAAAAGGAAAACGCGGAATTTTTCTCGACGATTCAATTGTTCGTGGTACACAATTAAAAGACAATACCCGCGATTTGCATAACGAAGGGATCGAAGAAGTGCACATGAGAATTGCTTGTCCACCGTTAACGTACGCTTGTGAATTTCTGAATTTTTCGAGATCGAAGAAAACGCTGGAGCTGGCAACCCGCACAGCAATTAATCAGTTGGAAGGTACTGAAGATGTAGATCTGACAAAATATTCAGATCCCGATTCGGAGGAATACAAAAACATGGTTGAAAGAATCCGGAAAAACCTGGGGCTGACATCGTTAAAGTTTCAAAAGCTGAGTGATTTGACAATTGCAATCGGATTACCCAAAGAAAAGGTTTGTACGCATTGCTGGGATGGTTCGAGTTATTTTTAGGAGATGATTGATAGTCTGATTATTTATTATTTCACCGGCACCGGAAATGCATTGGCTGCATCAAACTGGATTGCCGAAATTTCAGAAAAAAGAAACATCGCGGCTAAAATCATAAAAATTACCCCATCATTATTAGTTAATAGCGAAAGTTTACCTGAAAACTGCCTTGTCGGATTTTGCTATCCAACTCACGGATTCAATGCGCCGCCGGTGGTTGTCGATTTTATTCTTCGGTTTCCAAAATCACGAAACCGTGTTTTCTTGTTGAATACGCGGGCAGGAATGAAACTTTCCAAACTTTTTACGCCCGGTTTAAGTGGCCTGGCGCAGCTTTTCCCCGCTTTGGTTCTGTTATTGAAAGGATTTCAAATAGTTGGCTTGCAACCCATGGATTTGCCATCGAACTGGATTTCCGTTCATCCCGGGCTACGAGGAAAAGTTGTGGATTCTATTTTTCAGCGCTGCGAAAAAATTACCAAAAGATTTGCTGAAAAAATATTCTCCGGGGAAAAAGTTTATAAAGGCCTGATTTCATTACCTTTCGATTTGTTGATTAGCCCGATATCAGCCGCTTATTTTTTTCTGGGTCGGTTTGCACTGGCAAAAACTTTTGTAGCCGATAACTCCTGTAACAATTGTTTTTTATGCGAAAAGGAGTGCCCGATAAACGCAATAGTAATGAAAAGAAATCGCCCTTTCTGGACCCATAAATGCGAAAGTTGTATGCATTGCATGAACAGATGCCCCCGGCGATCCATTCAAACACCACACCTTTTTGTGACGGTAATCTGGTGGCTGGTGTTTTTTGTAATTCCGCTTTTTATATTGAAAGAGTTGTTAAAATTAAATCAGGATGAAACAAGGTTTTATAATCTGATTTTCGATATAGTAACCATTGTAACCGGTTTCCCAATCATCTTTTTCAGTTACCGTATTTTACATTTTCTGATGAAGTACAGGTTCTTCAACATTTTAATTGAATATACATCACTCACCCGTTTTAAATTTTGGCGAAGGTATTTCGCCCCAATGCAATTTTTAAACAGAAGCCATAAAATTTAACTATTTTCGCCAACCAAAAGAAATGGGAAATGCTTGAAATCTGCGCCATTGCATCGGGGAGTAACGGAAATTGCTATTATATTGGCAATGAAAAAGATGCAGTGCTTATTGATGCCGGAATTTCGTGTAAACAGATCGTTCAGCGCATGAAAGATCGCAATTTGAATCCTCTTAAAGTTAAGGCTGTATTTATTACTCACGAACACAGCGACCACATTAGCGGAGTGCGTGTTTTTGGAAACAGGATGCATGTTCCGATTTATTTAACTGCAAAAACCTGGTATGGTGCTTATAAAAATATGCGTCCTGATGTGCCAAGGTTTTTTAATCCGGGAGATACTATTAACGTTGGTGATTTTACGGTTCACAGCTTTTCTAAAAATCACGATGCATCAGAACCTTGTTCTTTCAGAGTTCATCACAACGGGAAGAATGTTGGAGTTTTTACCGATATTGGCGAGGCTTGCGAAAATGTAACACAGCATCTTCGAATGTGCGATGGTTTGTTTCTTGAAAGCAATTACGACGAAAAAATGCTTTGGGAAGGCACTTATCCTTATTTTTTAAAACAACGGGTTGCCTCAAATGTCGGGCATTTATCGAACAGGCAGGCTTTCGATTTACTGCGTTCTCATTCAGGCGAACATTTGAAATGTGTTTTTCTGAGCCATCTTTCAAAGGAGAACAACACACTTGAAATTGCATACGAAACCATGCAACTTTTAACCTCGAAATTTGAGGTAAAACTTACCTCCCGCTATGAGGCAGGCGAGGTTTACCGGTTATAATTGTTTTGAGTTTACACCTTTTTATTCCGGTTCAACCTTCTCTCTTTGCTTTTGGCTTTTTTAATGTAGTGTAAAACAATCCCGATAATCATATAGGTCATTCCGCCGAACAGACTGTCGCCATTGGCTTGGTTCCACATTTCGAGCAATTTGTCTTTTTTATCGAGGTAGTCGTTAATAATCGAATAACTGGCAACAGTGCAATTGTCGGAATATTGAATCGGATTGATTTTCAGGCTGTCGTTGCCCGGGCCAAAGAAATAGCTGGCACTTACTGTTTCGGTAACTTAAATTACATAGTTTATACAACTACTTCGGATATTGATTCTTCCTTAACATTGTACTTCCCGCCAAATGAGCATTTATCACAAAAATCACATGCACCAGTTTCCTTAATAAATTGTTTACAACTGAACTGGATTACTTTTTCAACGGCATCGGCGAAATTCACAACATCTAATGGGGAGCGCCAAAACTTTTCTTCAGGGATTTTGAATCGTTTTTTCAGAATATCCTTATCCTTTTTCTTTAGCTTGTCTATTTCCATTTTAAGTATCTTAACCATATCATTCGGAAACAGGGCA
>DATITY010000363.1:0-2104 GCA_035467235.1 Draconibacterium sp.
CCATTTACCTGCCCGAAATGAATGAGCAATATCACTCGTTAAACGGAGCAATTACCGAATCTGAATATGTTTATATCGACAAAGGTTACAGGTTTTTTCAGGGGGAAAATCCGAATGTGTTTGAAGTTGGGTTTGGTACCGGACTGAATTGCCTGTTAACCGCGTTGCAGGCAGAAAAAGATAAAAGGCCAACTTTTTATATCTCCATCGAAAAATATCCACTCGAAAAAAATGTAACCAGCCGGTTAAACTTTGGACAATTGATTTCGGTTAAAGCTCAACACATTTTTGAAAAAATTCACGACTGTAAATGGGATGAAGTTGAACCCATTTCCAAAAATTTCAGTCTGTTAAAAATAAAAGCCGATTTAATTGATTATAATTTAACACAAATTGAAAATTGCAATGTTATTTATTTCGATGCATTTGGGCCCGACAAACAACCCGAAATGTGGACATCACTGATTTTCAACAAAATTTCGTCGTTAACTGCCGCCGGGGGAGTTCTGGTAACTTACAGTGCAAAAGGCGAGGTGCGGAGAGAGTTGGCAACCAGCGGTTTCGAAATGGAAAGACTTCCCGGACCACCCGGAAAAATTCACATGTTACGTGGAATAAAAAAAGATTCAAGGATTTAATTGCCAAAAAATTACATTATATTCGCACGCTTTAATCAAAACAAATAAATGGCGGAGAAGAAATTGTACGGCGAACTCGAAAATTTTAGTTATGCACTCGGAATGAGTATTGCCGGAAACCTCATACAATCAGGAGTTAACACAGTAAATCCTGAAATATTTCTGAATGGTTTTAAAGATGTATTTAAAGGTGAAACCCCACTTATTCATCCTGAAGATGCCAATACAATTCTTGAAGAATTTATTGCAAAAGTTAATCAAAACAAGGGTTCAAACAACCGCGAGGATGGTTTGAAATTTTTAGCTGAAAACCGGAAAAAACAAGGAGTAACCGAGTTGCCAAGTGGCCTGCAATACCAGGTTTTAAAAGAGGGCGATGGTGAAATTCCCACAGCAACCGACCAGGTAAAATGTCACTACCACGGAACATTGATTGACGGAACAGTTTTCGACAGTTCGGTACAACGCGGCCAGCCGGCAGTTTTCCCGGTTAATGGGGTAATTCAGGGCTGGGTTGAAGCGTTGCAATTAATGTCAACAGGATCGAAATGGAGGCTTTTTATTCCTTCAGAGCTGGCTTACGGCAGCAACGGCGCCGGTGGCGCAATCGGTCCCCATTCAACCCTTATTTTCGATGTGGAATTATTAAAAATTATATAAACATTTAAGAACATGAAGAACAGTATCATTTATGGGCTGGTTATCGTTTTAGCGCTTAGCGCATCGTGCCAGCCAGGCGGTAAAAAAGTTAAATTAGTTACAAACATCGACTCGGTAAGTTATGCACTTGGAGTTTTGGTTGGCGCAGGCAACCTGAAAAATTTGGAAGCTGCACCAGGTGGCGACGAAATTAACAAAGAAGTAATGGCAGAAGCTATGCGTATTTCAACATTAGGCGAAGATTCTATTATTTCTCCCGAAGAAGCAAATGCTTTGGTTCAGAAGTTTTTCGAAGGTGCAGGTGAAAGAAAAGCACAAAAAAACCTTGAAGAAGGAAATGCTTTCCTCGAAAAAAATAAGGCACGCGCTGGTGTAACTACTACTGAAAGCGGGTTGCAGTATGAAATTTTAACAGCCGGAACAGGCCCGATGCCAACAGCAGCCGACCAGGTTCGCGTGCATTACCACGGAACTTTAATGGATGGCAAAGTTTTCGACAGTTCGGTTGACCGCGGCGAACCTGTGGTATTTGGTGTTGGCCAGGTTATTCCGGGTTGGACAGAAGCATTGCAGTTAATGCCTGTTGGTTCGAAATGGAAAATTTATCTTCCTGCTCAAATTGCTTATGGCGAACGTGGTGCCGGAGGCGACATTGGCCCGAATGCAGCACTTATTTTCGAAGTTGAATTACTCGAAATTGTAAAACCTGACGCTGCCCAGCCAACAAAATAGTCGTTAATAATTTTATGATAAAAACCCTTTGCAAAATAAATTTGCAAGGGGTTTCTTTTTTACCTTTAACCGGT
>DATITY010000364.1:0-13145 GCA_035467235.1 Draconibacterium sp.
AGCGGATCTTGAAAAATAATCAGTCGTTTTCCGTGTCTTTTGGAAAGTTTTCGTTGCCAAAATTTGGTGATGACCTGGCCGACTCACTTGGAATGAATACCGATTATACAGATAAAGGATTGCACGTAGGTTTTGATTATCGTTTTTATTTGAAGAAGGAGAACAAACACGCTGCTCCCAGGGGCGTTTACATCGGGCCATTTTATACTTTTAATTATTTGAACCGTAAAAATTCATGGTTTCCGGAGGGATTTGACAACGAAGTTTATACAAATCTTAAATTCAATATTAATACGGTTGGCGTTGAACTTGGATATCAGTTTGTTTTCTGGGATCGCATGGCAGTTGACATGATCTTGATGGGGCCAGGGGTGGGCTTTTACAGTATAAAAGCGGAAGTTGGCTCTGACCTGGATGCCACTGAAGAAGCAGAATTTTTTCAGAAACTGAACGACTTGCTTGCTGATAAAATCCCGGGATATGATAAAGTTATTGAACCGGGAACGTTTGATACAACCGGTTCAGTCAATACGGTAGATGTCGGTTTCAGGTATGTTGTGCGTATTGGTTACAGATTTTAGGAATTATTTCAATCTCTATATTTTAATTTTATTACTTCAGGCGCGAACAGTTTTCTCACAGATTTGTTTACTTTTGCAGCATTGTTGCATTTGTTGATTTGTTGCATTGAATGACAGCCAAAGATATTTTACATAAACACAATCTGATTCGCACCAGTTGCAGGCAGGGAATTATCGATACACTTGCTGCTGCCGGCACAGCTATTTCTGAAGAGGAAATTAAGCAGATTATTGGCGATACTTATGATCGGACAACCTTGTACCGTACCTTTAAAACTCTGATTGAAAATGGGATTATCCATAAGATTGTTGTTGATAATCAGTTGATAAAATATGCACTTTCGACAAGCAAAACCGATAGCGAAAATCACGTTCATTTTTACTGCAACAATTGCGGATTGGTTGAATGTTTGCCCGGAGCCGGACTCACTATTCCTGAACTGCCCGACGGTTACACGCAAACGAATGCTGAGTTGATTGTTAAAGGAAATTGTAAAAACTGCAACAGGTGAATTCAACCTGAAAACAGGTTTTCAAAATATGGTTTTAAAGGAATAATAATGATACGTAGAATATGGAAAATGTTTGGATAGGAGCGTTAGGAAGCACTTTTCTGGTAAGTTTGTTGTCGTTTTCAGGCATTTTATTGCTTGCTATGCGCGCCAAACAACTAAAAAAGATGATTTTTATATTGGTGAGTTTTGCAGTTGGGGCGTTGTTTGGGAATACCTTTTTTATGCTCATTCCCGAATCGTTTCATCAGATTGAAGATAGTCAAACCATTGGAGTTCTGATAATTTCGGGTTTGATTGTCATGTTTGTACTCGAAAAATTCATTCACTGGCATCACAATCACAATGTTTCTGAAGAGGAAGTTACTGCTCCGCTTGGCTACATCAGTTTAATAACCGACAGTCTGCATAATTTTACCGATGGAGTTCTTATTGCTGCTGCATGGATGGCCTCGCCCGAAGTTGGAATTGCAACCACGCTGGCAGTGGTTGTTCATGAAATACCACAGGAAATCAGTGATTTCGGAGTTTTATTACATGCCGGTTTTTCGAAACGGAAAGCTTTGTTTCTGAATTTTATAGCGGCCTGCTCGGCCATTTTAGGTGGAGTGCTGACACTGACATTGGGTAATGTCTCAGAAAAAATACTGACTTATATTTTACCTTTTGCAGCCGGTGGTTTCATTTACCTGGCCGGCTCCGATTTAATTCCTGAATTAAACCGTGAAAGAGCCGTTAAGAAAAGTATGATTCAGCTTGGAGCAATTATTGCCGGTTTGGTACTCATGTTTTACATCAGTTTGCATCACGAACATCAACGTGCTGAACCTGTTAACAGCGAGATCGAAATTAACAATCACAACGACCATAATCATTAAAAAATTAATGCTTTTTATGATTCTATCCAATGGAAATCATATTCAAAAAATTAGAATCGGAACCTGAATTTGAAATCATAAAAAGTCTTTATCTAACTGCTTTTCCGCCAGAAGAAAGGCGTGAATATATCGAACTCATTAAACACATTAATATTGAAAATTGTACGGTAACCCTGATTTACTCAAACCAGAAAGTTGCCGGCTTTTTTATTCTTTGGAATTTTAATGATTTTGTCTTTCTGGAACATTTTGCCATCGAATCCGAATTGCGGGGGCAGGGAATAGGCGAAAGGGTACTTTCCCAGATTCGGGAGAATCTTAACAAACCTGTTATTCTTGAAACAGAAATTCCTGCAGATGAAATAGCCATCCGCCGTGTCAGCTTTTATTTGCGCAACGGTTTTCATTTACTTGAAAGACATTATTTACAGCCTTCGTACGATGGAATAAAGCCAGAAGTTGAAATGAAACTAATGAGCTCCGAATCAGATTATTCCGAAACTCAACTTGATAATTTTATTTCTGTTATCAGAAAAGAAGTGTATGGTAAATTTTAAGCAAAGTCCACTATTCTAAACATCATTTTCAATTTGTACTTTTGTTAAAAACCAAATTAAAACCGTATCAACACAGTTTCAAAATGATTAAGCTAACCAATGATAATGTAACACTTCGCGAATTTACCCCCGATGACAAATACCGTTTGGCAGAACTGGCCAATAATCCAAAAATAAGCATCAACCTCAGGGATGGATTTCCAAATCCATACACCATTGCTGATGCAGAAAGTTTTCTGGAAAAATATGCCGGTCAGAAGTCCTCACTTGTTTTGGCAATTGAATACAACGGTATTTATGCAGGTAATATTGGTTTACACAAGGGAAATGATGTGTACCGGAAATCGGCAGAAATCGGCTACTTTTTGGGTGAACAGTATTGGAATTTGGGAATAATGACAAAGGCAGTTGCACTGATTTGCGATTATGGATTTAAAAATCTGGATATCATTCGGATTCACGCGGGTATTTTTGAGTTTAACCCGGCTTCGATGCGGGTTTTGGAAAAGTGCGGTTTTATAAAGGAATCAGTGGCTAAAAAAGCAATCATCAAACAAGGTGTAATTTATAATGAAATCAGGTATGTTAAACTAATTGACCAGTAGTTTGTTGATTGATAAAGGTTAAAAGTATAACACAATTATTAAAGAATATGAAAAGGTTAATTGGAATTATTTCTATTGCAGTAATTGTTTTTATATCAGGAAGTTGTACTCCGGTTAAAAATAAAAGTACTGCAAATGATAAGGCCAGTAAATTAGGATCATTATCGGGCAATTATGTAACCAGCGATTACTCAAAGCGAAACGTAGGTTATGACTGGGTGGCAGTAAAAGTAAACGAACTAACGGACAGTATTTTGCAAATTTCCATCCGGTCGCGTGCCGATATTAAAAAACCCACCTGCACTTTCGACGCAAATGCTTTTAAAACAAATGTTACAAATACCTTTAAAGCCAGTGTTGAAGGATACAACATCTTTTTTATGTTTGATGCTGACAGTCTTTTAATTTCGGGAGAAACTGAGCAGGACAACCAGATGCTTAGTTATTTCTGCTCAGGTGGTGCAAGTTTATCAGGGGTTTATCGCAAAATTGCCGAACCACTCGATACGGTTCAAATTGATAAAGTGTTGTTCAGGAAAAGTTTAAATTTTAATGAATTTGCATTTTTTATCGAATTGTATGGTAAGGAATTAACTATTCAACCAGTCGGATTGTCAATTGACAACCAAATTGTTATGCATAAAATAGAAGGTACTGTAATGAATGCTGAAGCAGGCGATCTGAATATTGATGGGTATCCTGAAGTTTTGGTTTATATTCAATCACCCGGAAGTGGAAGTTATGGTTCGGTGATTGGTTATTCTGTAAACAATGGAAAATCGATGAGTATGATTGCCAGTTTGCCACCTGTGGCAGAAAATCCTGAAGCCAGTAGTGGTTACATGGGGCACGATGAGTTTGCAATAGTTGAAAGTTCATTAATTCAACGATTTCCAATTTACAAACCAAGCGACACCAATGCTAAACCAACAGGTGGAACCAGGCAGGTTCAATACAAACTGAAAGATGGTGAGGCAATGCGGCAATTTGTTGTTGACCAGATTGTAGAGTATTGATTTTCGAAGTTAAAACTTGAATTGTACAACATAATTAACTAATACCTTGAATCGCAAAAAACTGATAATTCTTGTCGTATTTCTGATAGTTGTAATTATTGCACCTGTTTTCTATTTTTTGCGGTTTACCGGATGGAATCTTAGTTGCAAAGCCTGGTAACAAGCCGAAGCATTGGAAAATTGCGTCTCGAAGTAAAGAAAATCAGACTCAATATTTTTGAACTAACATTCGACTTTAATGAAAGTGAGATATTAACAATTACAGTACAAATCCTGATAGTGGTTATCGGATCATGGCAGAACATATTTCGGTTGATATGCACTCGCGGGTATAATTAATTTCAAAGAAACACCTGACCATCGATTCTAGTGTTATTCAATTTCCAAATGTTGAAATATCAAAATACAGAGATTTACACAAAGGGAAAGTTTCGTTACCCAAAGAAATCAGCAAAGTTTACCAATCGCTCGAAGGTGCTTTGAAAGTTTTTAACCTCAACTATTTACACATTGGTGATGCAAAATTCACAATCGACGATCGCTCAAATCCGGCAACCAACCCACTTTCGGTTTCAAATCCGAATCTTACCATAAATAATTTCTCAGATCAAAATGAGACCGGGAAAGACAGCTTCCTGTTTGCTAATCGCATTTTATTTGAGGCATTTAACCAGGATATTTTACTTCCTGACTTGATTCATGGTATTAAGTTTAAAAGGTTTCCACTGAGTACCGGAAGAAGGACTATCAACACGATGTGCCTCCAATTCCGGATATTCCGGTTGATTACTGAAATTAATCTTTACAAATGATTTATATATTATGTTGAAAGATTTGTTGAATTTTAATTCAATACCTTTAAAGTCCCTGATAAAAACAGTATTACATTTACCCAAAAAATAAGATAAATTCAAATGATGAGAAAGCTCTTTCCCTTATTCATATTTCTTACAGCCTTGCTGGTAATTGTTTCGTGCATACAAAAACAACAAACTGCTCATAAAGCTGAGTTGGATAGTGATTTGCAGGGTACCATTAACAGATTTGGTAAAACCACTTTTGACAGTACTTTAATTTCTTCATTCTTTCAAACATACCCGGAACTTGCCAGGTATGAAGATGAGGTAAATGTAATTTACAGAGGATACCAATTTCATCATATCTGGTTCGATGAAAATGGTGTTATTGAATTTGCCAATTCGCTTTACAGCAAAGTTAAAGGGATAGCAACCGAAGGTGTTTATAATGTTTTTCCTTATCCTGAAAAAATCGAAGGGATTTTTGTTGATGATATTGAGAATTCATTAAACGAAACTGAAATGGAGTTCATGATTACCAGTATGTTTCTGTTTTATGCCGAAAACGTGTATAAAGGAATTGATGATAAAATTGCTGCTGCCACTGAATGGCTGCTGCCAAAAAAACAGGTATCATACGAGAATCTGCTTGATACAGTAATGCAGAACACAGGATTACTTACAAAAAACGATTCAGTTTTATTTATTCAGTATTATAAGTTGCGCGATGTATTAAAACAGTATCGCGACATTCAGATTTCCGGTGGATGGGATACAATTGCAATCGACCCGAAAATAAAGGCTTATAAACCCGGTGATACAGCTATTGCAATTGTGCAAATCAGGGAACGGCTGCACAAAACAGGTGACATTGCTGAAAGCAATAACAGCAACAAATTTGATGATGAACTTTTAGCTGCTGTGAATAATTACCAGAAGAGAAATGGGAAAGGTGAAACAAAGACGATCACCCCGCAGCTCATAAAACTGATGAATGTTCCGGTAAGCGAGTACATCAAAAAAATAGTGGTTAATATGGAACGGTGGCGATGGATTTCGCCTGAAATAGCCAATGCAAGGGAGTACATTTTTGTAAATATTCCATCCTATACACTGATACTTAACCGTGATGGGAAACGGGCTTTTGAGTCGCCGGTAGTGGTTGGAAAAACCATGTCGAAAACTGTCGTTTTCAGTGGAAATATGAGTTTTGTGGTTTTCAGCCCGTACTGGAATGTTCCGCCCAGTATCCTTAATAATGAAATACTTCCGGGAATAAAGAAGGATAAAAACTACCTGGCCAAACACAACATGGAGTGGAATAACGGCCAGGTTCGCCAGAAACCGGGGAAAAACAATTCGCTGGGCAGGGTGAAATTTATTTTCCCCAATTCGAATAACATCTATTTACACGATACACCTTTGAAAAGTTTGTTTGGGAGAGATAGCAGGGCGTCAAGCCATGGTTGTGTCAGAGTTGGAAAACCCAGGGATTTGGCGATTGAAGTGCTTAAAAAGGATCCGGAATGGACCCCTGAAAAAATTGATGCAGCCATGAATGCCGGAACTGAAAAATGGGTAACACTGAAAAGTAAGATTCCTGTGCACATTGGGTATTTTACTGCATGGGTTAACGAGTTGGGCGAAATTTATTTCTATGAAGATATTTATAATAGAGACGATCAATTGTTTGAAATTCTCATAGGATATGAGGAAACTGAAATGGCAGAGAAATAATAAGTTTATATTTTAACCAGAATTATTTATGTTCAAACACATCAATACACTTGTAAAACCTGCGCGAATACATTTCAGAATTCAGTTCGCTGATGGTTACTCCCTTTACTTTGCCCGATGAGGAATGAATAAATTTAGAATTCATTCCGTTTGCCTCGCAGATAATGCCTACATGTCCAATTTGTGAGGTATTCCGGTAACCATAAAAAACCAGAACATCGCCTACTTTAAATTCTTCGGGTTTTATTTCTTTCCCAAGGTTTTTAAATGCTTTCGAACTGTGCGGTAAGTTAATATCAAAGTTATTAAACACAAAATGCACAAATCCTGAGCAATCAAAACCTTTTTCAGGATTGATGCTTCCATATTGGTAAGGTACACCGAGGTAATTTTTTGCAAATTCAATTATCGCTGTTCTGTTAACAATAGTCGATGAATTTTTTGATTCGCCGAATTCAATATGTGTTCCCGTTGTTTGTCGCGATTGAATTGAAATCGTCAGCAGCAGCAATATTATTAACGTTAAAAATCTCTTAATCATGCAAATATGTTATTAAAGCCTGATGGTTTTTTGAGTTCAGTCAATTATTTTTACTTGCAAAAGTACATTTCCGGTTGAAAAATGCAAAAAAGTGAATAATTGCCTGTTGTTTTATTGACCTTTTAGCGCGCAAAATTTATTTTTTAACATGGAAAATGAAAAATACCTGGTTTTTAATTTTATTTTGTTCTAATATAAATAATTGAAAAAGAATAATATCGAATGATGGAAACTGGAATAATTTATAATTTTAGGTTTATTAGGAAACTTTAACGGTTTGAAATTAATTAAAGCGGAGTGTTTAGGATATAAAGTCTAATTTTGCGGCATGAGAAAAATCCTTCTAATAATAACTCTTTTAGTTTTTTATCCGGTTCTCGAAAAGGCTGGTTCTGAAGAACTTTCGGGGATGGAAGAAAAAACTGATATTTATTCATTTTTGAATCTGGCGCAATATGGTTTGTCGAATGAGGCATACCAACTCGCATTGAAAGGTTTTAACAAACTTAAAACCGAAGGCAAATTACTGAATTCTTCCATTTTAACCATTATCGATTTTTCGCAGTCGAGCAGCAAAAAAAGAATGTATGTACTTGATTTATATAGGAAAGTACTTCTTTATAACACCTACGTAGCGCATGGCAGAAACACAGGCGACGAATTTGCCGAAAAGTTTTCGAACATTCCGGGAACATTCCAAAGCAGCCTGGGTTTTTACATTACAGAAAATATGGCTATCGGATCGAAGGTTGGATTGTCGCTCATTCTGAAAGGCCTGGAAAAAGGATTTAATGACAAAGCTCTGGATCGCGAGATTATTATTCACGGAGCCGATTATGCAACCGAAGAATTTATTCAAAAACACGGAAGACTTGGTCGAAGTTATGGTTGCCCTTCATTACCTCCCGATCTAATAAAACCTGTTGCCGAAACCATAAAAGACGGAACCTGCCTGTTTATCTACAAACACGACGATAATTATATTCACAAATCTGCGGTGCTGAATTAGTATTTTATTCATCATGAAAAAATTATTTCTGCTATAGAAGGAATAATGTTGGCAGTTTTGGCCGGTTTTAATCAGGCAATTTTTTAAAACTTTATTTGATATTTCATTCATTAATTCTTCTGAATCCACTTCGGGCGGGTTTAAAGCCAGACCCTGGAGCTCAGTTTGGAACTGCTATTGCATTGGGCAAAAAGTTATATATTGAACCAGGTATCTAAGCTACCAAATCATCTGAATTTACATCTAATATATCTCTTTCGGAAGATGCAGTGATAAAGGGAGTCAGAATTCCTGTTGAAATTGGCATTGGTGTTTTTGGTAATAAAAAATCGTTTGTAAGTTGCGTTGCTTTAACGATGGATCAGTTTATTTAACCAGCGTTGGCGATGACCTGAACAAGGACAACATTGCAAGTCCACCCTAAGGTGTTTTTGCCGGAGCACTTGTTGATTTCTGGATTATGTTTGATGAAGCTTCTTATGAATAGTCGGTTACCGATGATTCTACCGAAAAAAATTAATGTTTTAGGTAAAAGCCGGACATTTTTGTTACAGTTGGACTGAAATTTTTGTTTTTTTATGTCAAAAAAAATCTCAAAAGGTAAAATACTTTGTATTCATAGGACTGAAACAATGGCCAATTAATATACGTAGTTAAAAAGCAATTTTAAACTGTAAGGCTTAATTTTGGAATATTTAAGATGTTTATTCCCATATTTGGAATTTGAATTTTTATGAAAATTGATTATAGTATTGAAAATCAGACTTAAAATTTTTTGGCTTAAATCTTGATTTTCATAAAGTCATAGGGGAAAGTAACTTCTGTATTTATGATTGGTTTTATATAAAGGGGTTTGTAAATCATCGATCATCTTCAAAAAGCGTCCACAGTACTTTCCCCTTCTTTATTTATCTGATTCACAAATTGTAATTATTATCCAAATCCTATGGTATTCCATCCTCCTCATCAAATAAATACGTTAAATGTTGCTCCGGAATACCTTCTTCTAAATTAATATCTAAATGTCCAGGAATCAGAGAAACAAATCTGATTTTCTATTGTTTCAATTTTAATAAATGAATGGAAAACAATTTAAAAACGATAATAAAATGAAATTAGCAGTTTTCGGAACAGGAACGGTTGGAGATACAATCGGTTCAAAATTGATAGAACTGGGACATGAAGTTATGATGGGTTCAAGAACCGTGAACAATGAAAAAGCGCTGGCATTTTTATCGAAACACAGCGTGAATGCAAGTGCAGGAACTTATGCAGATGCTGCGGTATTTGGCGAAATTGTTTTTAACTGTACTTCCGGTAGCGGCTCTCTGGAAGCATTGAAATCAGCCGGAGAAAACAATCTGAATGGGAAAATCCTGGTTGATATTGCCAATCCGCTCGACTTTTCCAAGGGAATGCCACCTTCGCTTTTTGTAGTAAATACAAATTCGCTTGCCGAAGAAATCCAAAAGGAATTTCCGCAATTGAAAGTTGTAAAAGCGCTAAATACAATGTGGTGCGGAATAATGGTAAATCCAGGCTTGATAAACGCTGGCGACCACCATACTTTTATTGCCGGAAATGATGCCGGTGCAAAGGGAAAAGTAAAGGAAATATTAATTTCGTTTGGCTGGGCGGAACAAAATATTCTGGATTTGGGCGACATCACCAAAGCAAGGGGAACCGAAATGTACCTTCCTTTGTGGTTAAGCATTTATGGGGCAACAAACAATGGTGCATTTAATATTAAAGTGGTACGCTAATAGATTTTTTTCGATTGCGGTTCCTCCCACTTTTTAAGTAACTCCTCTTTCTCTTTTTGCTGCTTTTGCATCAGCTTTTCCCATTCTGCCTTTTGCTCAGGCGATTTGAATTCGGGAAAAACTAAATTTTGATGGTTGAATTTTTCCTGTAATTGTTTTTGCAGATCTTCCAATTCCTTAAAATCAAAGCTTCCGGGAAACTTATGTCCGAATTGAAAATTGAACATTGAATCGGTTTCAAAAGGAAATCCGTGAATAACCATTGAATCAGGAAATGAATGTTGAAATTGCTGAAAGAATTCTTCATCATTAAACGAAGGAAATTGATGGTCATTCAAAAAACCAAAATTTTCCAAAATAGAATCGTTAAAAAATTCTCCAAACATTCCGGGGAATTCCTTTCCAAATGCAAAGTTATCGCCAAACGAAAAATTCATGGTGGAATCTGAATTCCACTGCCACACATAAGTTGAATCATATTTGAGCAGGTTGCCGTTTTCATCAAACTCTTTGTTTACGATCGATTTTTCTTCAGGCATTGTTTTTTTATTCTGAGCTTGTACCATCAAAACTCCGGTGAATAAAACAATTGACATTAAAGTTAATTTTCTCATGGCTATCAATTTTTTTAGCGAAATTAATAAATCGAATAGCAAATAAATTTTAAAATTTTTAAAAACGTGTTAACTGGTTAAAAGGACGATTTAAAAGCATTTTTATAACAAAAAACCGCGCTGTTTTTACAGAACGGTTTCAATTATCTTTATTTATGTTTTTATTGCTCCTCCCCCCGGGGAGGTCGGGAGGGGTTTCTTTTCTAATCATATTTGTGCCCGTCTTCCGAATCACCGCAATTACAGCTTTTATGCAATCCTTTTTCGTATTGCTGCAATGCGCGCAAACTCATTCCCATATTTGAGAAACCGCCATCGTGGAAAAGATTTTGCATGGTTACTTTTTTCGTTAAATCAGAGAAAAGTGTGATGCAATAATCGGCACACTCTTCGGCAGTTGCATTTCCCAGTGGCGACATTCTTTCAGCAAAATCAAGCAACCTGTCGAAACCTTTTACTCCGCTGCCGGCGGTTGTAACGGTTGGCGATTGCGAAATGGTATTGATTCTCACGTGGCGTTCGCGTCCGTAAATGTAACCGAAACTGCGTGCAATCGACTCCAGCAATGCTTTTGCATCGGCCATGTCGTTGTACCCGAAAAATGTTCGCTGTGCAGCAACATACGACAATGCAACCACCGAACCCCATTCGTTAATGGCATCCAGTTTTCGGGCTGTTTGCAAAACTTTATGAAATGACACCGCGGAAACATCGAGTGTTTTATCTAAATAATTATAGTCCAAATCGCTGTAATGACGTTCTTTTCTTACGTTTGGCGACATCCCGATGGAGTGTAAAACAAAATCGATCTTGCCACCCAGTATTTCCATCGATTTGATAAAAAGGTTATTCAAATCATCAACATTCGTGGCATCGGCGCCAATAACCACTGTATTCAGCTTTTTGGCCAGTTCGTTTGTTTCACCCATTCTCACTGCAACAGGTGTATTGGTAATTATTAGTGTAGCGCCTTCTTCGTAGGCCCTTTCTGCAACTTTCCATGCAATCGAATCCGGGTTCAACGCCCCGAAAATGATGCCTCTTTTGCCTTTCAGCAGATTATTACTCATGTTTTTTATTTATGAAAAATTTCGACGTGCAAAGTTAATTGAGTTTAAATAAAACTAAAATGGTTCAGTCTTTTTCTGTCAATTGTCTGTCTAAGTTAACCTTTTAATTCAAAAATTGTTCGCATCCGGTCGAAAATTAAATCATCCCGGTTATTAATCCTGACTATTTGTTAAAGATTCAGAAGTTTGTATTTTCGGCAACTTAAATTCAGATTATGAGAAACATTGCATTCCTTTTTGTTCTGTTGTTTTTCTTTTCACTGGTTTCAAAAGCACAGGAACCCGAAAAAACGATAAAAGCCTTTTTTGATGAAGCATTAACTGATAAAACGGCATATAAAAATCTGGAAACACTTTGTAAAAATTACAAGGGCAGAATAACAGGTTCGCCAAGGGCAGAAGCCGCAGTTGAATACACATATCAGCTAATGCTTAACATGAATCTTGACAGGGTTGAAAAACAGCCGGTTCAGGTACCGTGCTGGGTGCGTGGAGAAAAGGAAGTGGCAAATATTCAGTCAGTCAAATCCGGCACAAAAGAAGTTCCTGTTACTGCACTTGGCATGTCAGTTGGAACAGGTTCTGAAGGATTGACTGCCAATGTTGTTGAGTTTCAGAATTTTGAGGAACTTGAAAAACTGGGGCGGAAAAAAATCGAGGGCAAAATTGTTTTTTTCAACCGGCCAATGGACCCAACGCTGATAAATACTTTTGCAGCGTATGGCGGCGCTGCCAATCAGCGGACTCAGGGAGCTGCAGAAGCAGCGAAATATGGCGCTGTGGGTGTCGTAGTTCGTTCTTTAACAACCGCACAAGACGATTTTCCGCATACCGGCGTTTTGAGATATGTTGACTCGATACCAAAAATTCCGGCCGTGGCAATCAGTACCAATGGAGCTGATTTATTGAGCGCTTCGTTGAAAAAAGATTCTGACCTGAAATTTTATTTCAGAACAACTTGTGAAACCAAATCCGAAGTAACCTCACACAATGTAATTGGCGAAATCAAAGGTTCCGTTTATCCCGAACAGATTATTACCATCGGCGGGCACCTCGATGCATGGGATACAGGTGAAGGCGCTCATGATGACGGGGCCGGATGCATGCAGAGTATCGAAGTTTTGAGGCTTTTTCAAAAAATGGGAATCAAACCAAAAAGGACGATTCGGGCAGTAATGTTTATGGATGAGGAAGTTGCGCAGCGCGGCGGAATGGAATATGCAAATCAGGCGAAACTGAAAAACGAAAATCATTACTTTGCGCTGGAAGCTGACCGTGGCGCATTTACACCCAAAGGTTTTGGTGTTTCTGCCCCTGAAGAACGACAGGAAAAAATTCTTGCACTGAAAAAGTATTTCGAACCTTATGGAATTACCGATTTTGTAAAGGGTGGAGGAGGAGTTGATATCAGACCGCTTGCGCAGTTTGGTACGCCGCTTTCGTCGTTTATCCCCGAAATGCAGCG
>DATITY010000365.1:0-4696 GCA_035467235.1 Draconibacterium sp.
CCGGTAATTTCGTCGATACTAAAACTAAAAGCACTGTATTTCATTAAATCTTTCCCATATTGCTGATCAAGTAAAAGGTCGCGCAACGTGATATTCAGATTTTTAACGGTTAAATCGCGTTCCTTGGCAAAGTTCTCCAAATGCAAAGTTGCATCTATCAAATCAAATTTTTCAAGTGAAAAGGCGGTGATGGGTCTTTTCACCGTTTGCTGCAGAGTATCTGTCACCAGGGTGGAGTCGTTGAAAGGAAGAAAAATTGGAATTTTGTTGTCGATGGTAAGTTCTACATCGGGTTCATCTATTTTTATCCGTTCGAGTTGAAGCCTGTTCTCCTTTAAAAGTGTCATAATTTCCACATTCGAAAGCAGCAGTTCCTTGGTTGTCAGTCTGATTTTACTATTGATGTAAGGATAATTATTTAAAGGTTTTTCACGTGGCTGCAATACCACATCGTTTACTTTGATATTACCTAAAACCAGGTTGACATTCAGGTCTTTGAATTTCAATTCATAAACATCGGATGCAATATTGGCATTGAAACTTTTTAGAAGTGCATCTGAAAGTAACCGGTTGAAATTTTTGTAGAAATAAATTCCTGCCCCTGACAAAACCAGCAATATTCCGGCAACTGTCCAAAGCAATGTTTTTTTGAAAGTGAATTTCCGATGTTTGTTTTCTGCCGGTTCCATAAGATGATTTTAAGAATTGCCTTTCAAAGTAATAATAAACCTCCGTAAAGCTAATTACTTTTTTTTAAACAGTAACAATATCAGTTAATTAACCTAATTATTCTGCAATTTGGGGTTCAAAAGCTTTAACTTAAATCTTAATACGAAAAACCATTTGAATTCGGTCCTAAACTTAATTTGGACTTATTTTTTACCTCCCAAAACTCCAGTAATTTACCTCGGCTTCGGTTTCAAGTTCCGATTGCTGCAACCAGTACGCTGGGGTTACTCTTTTGCCGGTTAAGGTTTTTAGATTTCGTTTGTAAACATCTATTACCGGGTTAAAAAGAATATCGGTGACACCTATTTTGACTGAAATACCGTCTTTGTCGAGGCCGGTTTTAACAGTGTAACCGTTGATTTCGAGTAGTTTTTTAAGAAAATCGAGTCTCTCGGGAGTTACTCCCGTTTCCACAACCGTGCAGCGGACTCCGTCGATTTCTTCAACAATATGTTTTCCTTTATTTAGTGGCATGTGATGTACTTATTAATTTAAAAACGTGATGCTGATTTCGCGGATAATCTCAAAAATACAGCTGGCAAAACCCACAGCGAAAATACCCGCTACACAGATTACCAGTGCAATTCGCATATATGCCGTGCTCTTAAATGGTTGCACCGGGTTGTCGCTCTTTTCGATAAACATAGCTCTGACAACCTTTAAATAGTAGTAAAGTGATATTGTTGCATTTAAAACGGCAATCAAAACGAGGATGAAATAACCGCTTCCGGCAGCGGCAGTAAAGAGAAAGAATTTTCCAAAAAACCCTGCAACCGGCGGAATACCTGCCAGCGAAAATAAAGCCAGTGTCATAATCAGACTTAATTTTGGATTGGTTTTGTACAATCCGTTGTACCCGTCGATGGTTTCAACTCCTGAAGCATTTGAAATGGCCTCAACCACGCCAAAAGCGCCGAGGTTGGTAAATACATAAACCAGCACAAAATAAACCACCGAAGACATCCCCAAATCGTTTGCGCCAAGAATCCCGAGCAACAGAAATCCTGCCTGTGCAATGGATGAAAAGGCCAGAAACCTTTTGATATTGTTCTGACGCAATGCGAATAGGTTGGCAAGAGTCATCGTAAATACCGCCAGTGTATAAATAACCGGTTTCCACATTTCGGTCATTGTTTTGAAAACGGTAAACAGGATGATTGTAAAAATAAACGCAGCGGCGCCTTTCGAAATCACCGAAAGATAGGAAGTTACATTAATTGGCGCCCCTTCGTACACATCAGCAGTCCAGAAATGAAATGGCACAAGCGAAATTTTAAAACCCATTCCGCTCACAAAAAAGATAAATCCAAGGGCAACCATCGGATTTGATGTTATTGTAGCAGCGATATCGGTAAAATAGATGGAACCTGTAACACCATAAATCAGCGAAAGTCCAAAAAGAAGTATTCCCGATGAAAGCGCCGATGAAAGAATCAGTTTGATACCCGCTTCTGCTGAACGGCTTCTTATTTTATCAAAAGCGGCAAGTCCGGCAACAGGTATCGTTGCGGTTTCAATTCCGATATAAAAAATCAGAAAATCGCCTGCCGAAATCATAAAGTTCATCCCAATCAGGGTTGAAAGTGTAAGCAGAAAATACTCACTGATACGGTCGGCATTTTCATCACGTTTAAGCCAACCCTCCGCCTGTAAAAAGATGATTAAAACTCCAATATTCAGGACGTTTTTCATTAATATTGTCAGTGAGTTTGCCTGGTATGAACCACCAAACAAAGTCCCCGATTCTCCGGGCAAAAACCCGATAAATGTTATCAGGGCAAAAATTCCAATGAAAAAAGGAATAAGTCCTTTTTTATTCTGTTCTCTGGTGGCGATTTCTGCAACCAACATTATCAAAGCTGCAATGGTAAGCAGCATTTCGTGGCGCATCAATAAAAATTGTCCAAAATTCATTTCAATATCTTTATCTTATCATTTTCAAACTTTTTAACAAGTCCCCCCAGGGGATTTAGGGGCTTTCAAAATACTGTAACCGCCAGTTTTTCAATAATCGGTTTCAGGCTTTCAAGGATGGTATTCGACAGCCACAACGGAGCAATACCAATTCCCGCAATTGCAATCACAAGTGTGTACATGCTCACCTTTTCATACCATCTGGCATCGTTCAGGTGCTCGAAATGCGGATCTTTGATTGGCCCCAGCAATAAAATACCTACCACGCGCAGAATATAAACCGCGGTGATTACAATCGATGAAGCGGCAACAATAGTAACCACCCTGTGAAAAAGATCGGGATGCTGAAATGCCCCAACAAAAACAGTCATTTCGGCTACAAAACCACTCAACCCGGGCAAACCCAGCGAAGCCAGACCGGCAATAACATACACTACTGAAAGAACAGGGATTACTTTCATCAAACCGCCCATTTCTTTAATATTACGTGTGTGTGTGCGACCGTAAATCATCCCGATGAGGGCAAAGAAAAGTGCTGTCATCAAACCGTGTGATATCATCTGGATAATTCCTCCGTCCATGGCAGTTTCATTCATCATCAATAGGGCAAAAAGTACAAGCCCGCAGTGACTTACCGAAGAATAGGCATTGATATATTTCAAGTCGGTTTGCCAGATAGCGCCAAATGCTCCGTAAACCACACTGATACTGGTGAGGATAATAAAAATCCAGGCTAATTCGTGAGCTGCTTCCGGCATCAGGAACATGGCAACGCGAAAAGCGCCATATCCGCCCAGTTTCATCAATACTCCGGCATGAAGCATCGAAACCGCAGTTGGCGCCGAGGCATGACCATCGGGCGACCAGGTGTGGAAGGGAAACAACGCACCCAAAATTCCGAATCCCACAAAAGTAAATGGGAAAAAGAACATTTGTGCTTTTATCGGAATTTGTATTTTAGATATTTCAATTATGTTAAAGGTCAACGGGCCTCCATCGGGTGCAGAATTATAGTATATTCCGAAAATACCGACCATTATTAACGCCGAGCCTGCCATCAGCATCAAAGTCAGTTTCATGGCCGAACTTTCCTTCGGGCCACTACCCCAGATTCCGATAAGCAGATACATTGGAATAACTGCCAATTCGTAGAACAAGAACATGGTAAACAGGTCGAGGGAAATAAAGAACCCGAATACTCCTGAGGCGAGTAAGATTAGTGATATAAAAAATTCGCGGGTGAGGTATTCCATTTCCCAGGAAGCGAAAATGCCTGCAAAAACCACAATGGCGGTAAGACCAATCATGGTTACCGCAATTCCGTCAACACCAATGGCATAATGGATATTTAAACTTTTAAACCAGGTATAATCGGCTGTAAAAAGCATTTCATCGGTCGCTCCGGCCTTTCTTGCGGCCAGGTACGAAAAAATAAGAACCGCTGCCACAACAAGTTGCACACCCATTCCAATTGCCGAAACCAGCCGCGTGCTTTTCACGTCGTTTGTGAACAGGATTCCGATGATGGTCAGTACCGGAACGATAATTAATAATGTAAGTATGCTCATTTTGAAAATATTTTTCTTTTTTCTACCAATATTTCGCTCCCCCGGAGCTTAATAAACTTTTTATTACCCTACTCTACTTTAAACGTTCAACTTTAAACCCGAAACTCTTAACTTAAACCATATAATAAATCAACACCAGTGCAAGCGCCAGCGTACGTGCAACAAACATAAACGCGTAGTGCTGCAACTGCCCCGACTGCATCCCTTTTATTCTCCACGAGATTTTTTCGGTAACTGTGGCAATCCCAACCATAAATCCGTCAACAATGTGGCGGTCGAACCAGGCAACCGGTCGTGATATATAATTGAAAATGATTTTCTTGGTAACGAAGAGGTAAATCTCATCGAAATAAAACTTATTGTAGGTAGCTGTATATAAAATGCCCAGTTTTTTGGCCATTTTTTCAGGTACACCACTCTCTTTTTTATACAACAACCAAGCCATGGCAATACCAAACAATCCAATCAGAACCGATGGAACTGCA
>DATITY010000366.1:0-6000 GCA_035467235.1 Draconibacterium sp.
AAATGCCAGTTTAAACAAAAACATAATTTAAACATATTCGTTGTCCATTCCGCACGGAATGAATCCATTTCATGAATTTTTACGAACTGTCGATATTGGGATTCAATCTGCTATTCTTTGTTGTAAAATACTTTGTCGTAATTTGCTTCGCGTTCTTTTGCTGCATTCATCCACTGGGGAACTATATTTTTCAGAAAATCCTGTTTTTCTGCATTTAGTTTTCTCATGTCTAACCCAATAAATTCCTGAGCCTTAGCTTTTGTAGCAATATCAGGGTAGGGAATTTCCTGGTTAAAACCATGGCTGGCCAGGAAACGTGCCAGTTTTATGCGAGCTTCCTGCACAATGGTAATCCCTGTTGAAATTACCCTGCCTATTTCAACAGGAGAATGGAATGAACCGCCATGAGTTGCTGCTGCATAATCCCAGCGCCATTGGGCATGTCTTATTCCGGTTAAAATTTCCTTCATCTGTACTTCTTTTGCTCCCAATTCCCAGGCTTTTTGTGCTTCGATATGGGCCCGAACCAGCAGCTCTTCCAGTTTATCTCGGTTTTCAATTATTTTATCCTGACGGTCGTAAACATTTGTCATTAATGTTGAAGCTTCTTCCCGGTGACAAACCTGGCACGAACTTGAAATGTTGTTTAAAGGCGACTGCATTTTGTGGTCGGTAAATTTTTGTCCTCCCTCGCTTTTGTAAGGTATGTGGCAGTCGGCACACGAAACACCCCGCTGTGCGTGGATTCCAGTTGTATAAACCTCATAATCGGGGTGCTGGGCTTTTAACATCGGCGCTTTGCTCAGTGCGTGGGTCCAGTCACTGAATTCTGCTTTGTCATAATATGTTTCCATAGCTTCAGCGTTCATGCCTCCATCCCAGGGAAACGTGAGGTAATTGGCGCCTTCGGCTACTTTTTTATTGAAATAGTATTCTACATGACATTTAGCGCAAACCAGGCTCCGCATTTCCTGATGACTTGCTTTTTTGATGTCTTTTCCCATTCTTTCGAATGCTTCAATTAATGCAGGACGGGAAATGGCCAGATTCATTGTCTCAGCATCATGACAATCTGCACAGCCAATCGGGTTTACAACCTCTGGGCCCAATTCTGCCCAGGTTCCGGTATAAAATGCAGTAACTCCTTTTTGATTCATCAATCTTGGAACATCGGGGCTTTTGCAGGTCATGCAGGTTGATGGTTGCGGACCATCAGTTGGCAGTTTGGGCGAACCGGTGCGAAGCGTATTGTGCATATCTGCAATAGCGTAATAATGGCCGCGACTTTGACTGTAATCTTTTGAAAATCCGTATCCTGCCCAAAGTACAACAAGACGAGGGTCTTCTTCCAGCATATCGATTGGTGCATTTCCGTTGTATTTGCTGCGGAAAGTAGTGTCGGCAGTACCATAATACGACTGAAATTCGCGCGGATAATTGGCTCCCCAAACTTCATTGCGGGGGTCGAACTGGTTTACCTTCGTTTTAGGTACATTAACATAAGCCGCTTCGGCCCGGCGTTCCACGATGGTGGAGGCCAGCAGTCCGAGTAAAAAAACAACAACTATTGTGGCTAAAAATAATATCCATGCCAGCAAGGGACGTTTTTCAGTAATTTTTAAAATTGAACTCATTTTGTAGGTTTTATTTGTGATTTAAATATTGTTTTAACCAGTTTGGAACAGGACTTTCTGGAAGCGGTACCCTTGCATTTGGATCGCTCGAAAGACTGTTCACCCTTCCATGTGGAACTTTGCGGTGGCATTCCCAGCATTTCCTGTCGGTCATGTGAACATCATGGTTACCGACCGATGCAACAAGTTTTGGATCTTTAAGCAGGTTCGAATGACATCGGATACAGTTATTGTGAACTACTTCAGCACCTTCATCAAGAATAAAAAAACCTGTGGCTCTTTGCGCAAAGTGAAAATGGTTGAATGCCGCAAACCATCCTTTGCCTTGAAATAATACTTGTTAAATACATTGTTGTGCGGAACATGGCAATCGTTGCAGTGGGCAACCTCACGGTGTGAACTGCGGCTCCATGTGGCATATTGCGGCGACATAATATGGCAATTGGTGCAGGTTTTCGGATTGTCGGACAAATACGAGTGGGCTTTTGAAACATAAAATGTATAGAGAATTAATCCAATAAAAATGGCGGAAATTATCATTACCGGAAATCGCCATTGTGGCGGTGGAAGTAGTTTTTGAAACATGATTATAATCGGTTTATTTGGCAAATATCAAGTTGAATATACTTGTATTTTGTAACGAATGTTACAGAGGGCAGAATTTAGCAATCATAATTATCTCTATTTAAAATCAGAATAAATTAGGTATAAATGTTTTTCAACCATTCTCTTCGGGAACAGGAATTTATCAATAGTATTATTTTTGTAGTCTTAATTAAAATCAACTTATCGAACTGCCATATTCAAATCGTTAAAATACATTTATTATTTGCTAACCATGAATAAGATCGTACTTTTATTGTTGCTGATTTTTATTTCATTGAATTCATTTTCGCAAGGATTTATAACCACAAAAAATGTTAAGGCTGACCTTGCCGGTTTTGTGCGAAATGATTTTATTTTCGACAAACGCAGAAACCTCGATGCCTGCGACCATTTGCTGGAGATGTACCCTTTAAAACCACAATATGACTCTCAGGGAGATGATATTTACGCCCAACCCAGCGCCCAGTTTTTGAATACCTTTTCACGAATCGGTTTTAATTTTTCAGGTCTTGAAATGGGAAAAACGAAAATAAATGCATTTATTGAAATTGATTTTACGGGGGGTAGCGAGACGCCAACAGTCAGGCTACGCCATGCTTACACTTTGATTAACTGGCCAAAATCGAAATTGCTTGTTGGACGCACCTGGCACCCCACATTTATCGAAAAGGTTTTTCCGATGGTGCTGAACGAAAACACAGGGCTTCCTTTCCAGGTGTTTAACCGCAGTCCGCAGGTGAGGTTTACCTACAACTTTGCACCGAAATTCGATTTTATAGCTGCCGCGGTTTACCAGTACGATTACAGCAATACCGGCCCATCGGGCAAAACTTACCATTATCAGCGCGATGCAGTGGTTCCAAACCTTCACGGGCAAATTCAGTATTACAATCAAAATTGGGTTTTGGGAGCAGGAGTTGACTGGAAATCAATTCTTCCCCGTACCTCAACAACAGGCACATCGGGTACATTTGTAACCAATGAAAAACTGAACACATGGGCAGCGCTGGCATATCTGAAATATTCAAAAGAAAAGCTTGTTGTAATGGCAAAATCGATGTACGGCCAAAATGTTTGCGAAAGTCTGCTGCCAAGCGGCTACGCCGTTGCTTCATTAAATCCTTCAACTGGTGCTGAAACTTACACACCGTTAAATCATGTTTATAACTGGGTAAATATCGTTTACGGAAAAGTATGGCAAGCAGGAATGTATATTGGTTACCTGAAAAATATGGGAACTTCTGATAGTCCAATCGGTCCGTTTTATGGTATGCCCGGCTCTTCGGAAATTGATAATATTTATAAAATTTCACCCCAGTTGGTTTACAATTACAAAAATTTTATGTTTGGTTGCGAATTGAGTTGGACAACAGTTGGTTATGGGGAAACAGACCTAAACAACAAAGGCAAGGTTATGAATGTTGAAAATGTAACGAATTTCAGAAATATGATTTCCGTTGCCTATAAATTCTGACGGAAAAACTAAATTTGAAAAATCAGTTGATTTATAAATTAATTTCAAATAACATGGCATTCGAAATATCAGTTTTTCTCAAAAATAAAATAACCCATTTCGAGGAGATTACAAGGTATCTGAAACAGGAAAGTATCAATATCCGTTCGTTAACACTAAACAATATCAGTCATGGCTGGGGAGTGTTGAATCTGTTGGTGGATCAGCCCGAAAAAGCATATCAGTTATTATCCGAATCAGGAAATTCTGTAGTGATGCGTGAAGTTATTGCTTTGGAAATGAAGGATGAAGCTGGTGGCCTGGATGAACTGCTTGTAAAATTATCGCGTGCCGGAATCCATATCGAAAGTGCTTACACCCGTTTAATTTATGATAATAAAACTGCTATTCTGCTGCTTGAAGTGCCTGATGTACTTGAAGCTACACAGCAGCTTAAACGCAACGACATAAAAATTATCGACGACCAGTTGGTATATGGGAGATGAGAATGCCCAAAATCTGTTGTTCGAATTATATAATAAGACAAGGCATACCTTATCTCTGCACTCTACTTTAAACTTTGAACTTTAAACTCGAAACTAAAGATGATTTGGAACGAAAAAACAGAATGTGCATCACGCGAAGAAATGGATGCAATTCAAACCGAAAGACTGGTACAGACTGTAAAACGAATTTACCATAATATTCCGGCTTACCGTTCGAAAATGCAGGAAAAGAATTTGGTACCCGGCGATATTAAAAGCGTAAATGATATTTCGAAACTGCCGTTTACAAACAAGTCCGATTTGCGCGACAACTACCCATTTGGCATGTTTACTGTGCCAATGAGTGAAATTGTCCGTGTTCATGCCAGTTCGGGAACCACCGGAAAACCAACCGTTGTAGGTTACACCCGTAACGATTTGCAAATGTGGGCAGAAGTGGTTACGCGCTCGCTTGGAATGGCGGGAGTCCATAAAAACGATATTGTTCAGGTTGCTTACGGTTACGGACTTTTCACTGGTGGGCTCGGGCTACATTACGGTACCGAAAACCTTGGTGCAACGGTTATTCCGATTTCGGGCGGAAATACCGATAAACAAATTCTTTTAATGCAGGATTTCGGCACAACAGTTATTGCATGCACACCTTCGTATGCACTTTTTTTGGCAGAAACTATGAAAGAAATGGGAATTTCGCCCGAATCGCTGCAATTGCGTGTGGGTATTTTTGGCGCTGAACCCTGGAGCGAAAATATGCGCAAAGAAATTGAAGCCAAACTGAAAATAAAAGCCATCGATATTTACGGACTTAGCGAAGTAATCGGGCCCGGTGTTTCCTGCGAATGTGAGTACCAGTGCGGGATGCACATCAATGAAGACCATTTTATTCCCGAAATCATTGATCCCGAAACACTTGAACCTGTAAATCCCGGTGAAATTGGCGAGCTTGTTTTTTCAACAGTTACAAAGGAAGGAATGCCGATTATTCGTTACCGAACACGCGACTTAACCCGCCTGAATTACGAAAAATGTGCTTGCGGCAGAACTTTGGTGCGAATGGAAAAATGCATGGGTCGAACCGACGATATGCTGATAATCAGGGGAGTGAATGTTTTTCCATCGCAAATTGAAAGCGTTTTGCTTGATATGAGTGAAACAGAACCACATTATTTATTAATTATCGATCGCGAGGAAACACTTGACGTGGTTAATTTGTTAGTAGAAGTGCAGGAACAGTTTTTTTCGGATGAAGTGAAACAACTGGAAGCGTTACGGAAAAAGATTACCGATAAAATTCAGAGTACATTGGGAATTTCAATCCGGGTAAAACTGGTGGAACCAAAAACCATCGAACGTACTGCAGGTAAGGCAAAGCGTGTAATTGACAATCGTAAAATCTGAAAAAATGATAGTAAAACAAGTCTCAGTTTTCCTCGAAAACAAATCGGGAAGATTAAAAGAAGTAACCGAAGTTCTGGGTAAAGCAGGTATAAACATGTCGGCGTTTACCATTGCCGATACTTCCGATTTCGGAATCCTTCGACTGATTGTTTCGGAACCTGAAATGGCCAGGGAAATCCTGAAAAAGAACAAGTTTGCAGTTCAAACCAGCGATGTAATCCTGATAAAAACCCCAAACCGCCCGGGAGGACTGGCAAAAATGCTTGGAGCTCTGAATGAAGGAAACGTGTTTATTGAATACATGTATGCTTTTTCGTACAGCGACGATACAGCAGTCATCGTCATCCGTCCAACCGATTTCCAGAAATGCATGGACATACTGCAAAGTCACCGCGGCGATTTC
>DATITY010000367.1:0-8677 GCA_035467235.1 Draconibacterium sp.
ATACGATTTTGTGATAAGCCGCGCCGTTACCCGATTGCCCGAATTTGTGCCATTGGTGCGTAAAAATATTGCCCAAAAGCAAATAAACGCCATGCCCAACGGCATAATTTATTTAAAAGGAGGTGACTTGCAGGAAGAAACAAAACCATTTAAAACACGTGTTTTTGTAAAAAACCTGTCCGATTGGTTCGATGAGGAATTCTTTGAAACGAAGAAGGTAGTGCATTTGGGAGTTTAAAAAAATTATTCATTCTCACATTTGACAGAACAATTTATCTGGTGACTCTGAAGTCACCCGTTGAATAAACCAGCAAAAGAGGGGAAAAAACAGGAATGACATTAGTTATTGGGCTACATTTTTTATGTGGCTCTTTATTAATATGCGGCATCTGTTGACTAAAGTCAACGGAAATATACCAGAGCAATTTTTGCATTTTGAATTAACTGACGGACATGCATTCAAAACCGACTGAACATATCATTTGGGCAGGCATTCACTCATTAACTTCTCAATCCCCAAATGAAACGCCCATATTTCGTGCTTTCATAATAAGGCCGAGATTGGGATCAACCAGCCGCATTTTCCCGCCAACTTCAGACAGAGGCACAGTAGCAACCTCGTTTTTATGAATGGCAACCATCGTCCCGAAACAACCTTCAGCAATACATTGGGCGGCATACGCACCGTAACGAGTAGCCAGAATCCTGTCCATTGGCGACGGGCTTCCTCCCCGCTGAACATAACCCAGCACTGTTTCACGGGTTTCAATTCCTGTGTGCGCATGAATAAGTTTTGCAATGTGCGAGCCGGCGCTCCGGTTGTGTGGGTGCGGAATTCCCTCGGCAACCACTACAATCGAATATGGTTTTTTATCTTCGTACCGTTTTTGAATTTTTTTGTAAACAGAACGCATATTGAACTTTATTTCGGGCAGTAAAATAATATCGCCCCCACCGGCCAACCCGGAGTACAGTGTTAACCAGCCCGCATTGTGCCCCATTATTTCAATAATCATTACCCGCTGATGCGAGTTTGCCGTAGTATGCAAACGGTCGATGGCTTCGGTGGCAATCTGCACTGCCGAATCGAAACCAAAAGTTATATCGGTTCCCCAAACGTCGTTGTCGATGGTTTTTGGAATCCCGATGATATTCAAACCTTCCTTCGAAAGCAGATGTGCTGTTTTCATGGTGCCATTTCCTCCAATGCAAACCACGCAATCCAGTCCAAGTTTATGGTAAGTTTCGATTATTTTCTCCGGCTTGTGATTATCCTTTCCATCTTCAGCAACCAGTTTATATGGTTTTTCCCGCGATGTGCCCAATATTGTTCCTCCAATGGTTAATATACCCGATAATTGCGATTCTTTTAACTCAATATAATCGTTATTTATTAATCCCGAAAAACCTGCATTAAAACCAAGTACTGTCATTCCGTATTCAACAATAGCAGTTTTTCCTACTCCCCTGATGGCTGCGTTTAAACCCGGACAATCGCCACCCGCGGTTAAAATTCCTATTTTCTTTGGTTTAGCTGATTTATTCATTTTGCTTATTTATAATGATATTATTTTTATGTAATTCAAAATTCTAAATTACAAAAGAATTAGCGAAATTATTAATTTTGCGCCAACCGAAATCAAACAATAACCAATAATTAAAAAATGCTTAAAATTTTGATTAGCAGGTTTTCAATATTTTGTAACTTCGTTTTTTGTCAGTAAAATTAATGTGCAATTATAAACCAATTTAAAAATTTGATTCTATGAAGAAGTTATTATCGTTTCTTTTGGCAGGTACATTTGTTTTTGGAATATCATGTCAAAGCGGACAAAAAAAATCGGGTGAAACCGAAGTAAAAAGTGCTGCCGTAGAAGAAGTAGCAGGACCGAATGAATTAACAAAAGCTGAAATTGAAGAAGGCTGGGTGTTACTGTTTGATGGTAAAACTTCAAACGGTTGGCGTGGAAACAACAGGCCCGATTTCCCTTCAGGATGGGAAATTGTTGACGGAACACTGCATTGCATTGGTACTGGAACAGGTGAAGCCGGCGCTGAAAACGGTGGCGACATTATTACAACCAAAGAATTTTCGAATTTCAGATTGAAATTGGAGTGGAAAATCTCGGAAGGTGGTAATTCAGGTATTTTTTACCTGGGAAAAGAAGTTCCTGAATGGCCAATTTACAAAACAGCACCCGAAATGCAGGTTCTTGACAACGAAAAACATCCGGATGCCCGTGCCGGAAAAGACGGAAACCGCATGGCAGGTTCTTTGTACGACCTGATACCTGCAAAACCACAAAATGCAAAACCGGTTGGCGAATGGAACTCTGTTGAAATAGAAGTTTACAAGGGAAGTGTGTGGCACCGTCAAAACGGCGAAACGGTTTTGGAATACCACTTGTGGACCGAAGACTGGAATAAATTGGTTGCCGGCTCAAAATTCCCGGAACTCAACCCTGACTGGGCAAATGTGCCAAAATCGGGTGTTATTGCTTTACAGGATCATGGAGATGATGTTTGGTACCGCAACATCAAGATTTTGGAATCGAAATAATATTTTAAATATTAAACAAAAAATGTAAATAGAATCCGGAAATCAATGAATTCCGGATTTTTTTTATTGAATTTCTTGACTTCTGTGTTTCTACAACCAGCTTTATAAATTACAATCAGGTTTGCTGTTTCGCAAACCTGATTGTCATTATTTTTCTACATCTTATAAAACTGCGGTTACAAATTGGATCCAGAGGCTTTCTTTCCAACAATGGAAGCGTCTTCCATAATTACTTCGTACGAATAACCGTATCCGAAATCCTTATTCAGTATGATTTTCCCCTTTACAGTAATTTCATCATTTACAGCAGGCAAATCAGTACTGGTAATGGTCAAATCAAAGTTGCCGTTATCGTTGGTGCCATCCTGAATATGAATCCAGTTTTTCCCCATAACCTGCTCGTTCACTTTTACAACAACACCACGTATTTCAACTTCTTTCCCCGAGAAATCGTTTCGACTGGCAAAAATTTGTGCAACCGTTATTTCGCCTGCCTTTTTTTCGAGTGTTATTGAACTGTTTTGTTCTGTAGTTACTTTACCCATGTGAGCAGGCTGTGCTTCTGTTCCGCCCATTGCTCCCATAGCGCCCATTGCTCCTTTTTCAATTGGAGTTGTGCTGATTGTATTTACAAAAAAAATCTCCTCAAAAGTCCGGTCAATTTCTTTGCTGTGAAAATTGTTCATTGGTAAAGCCTCATCGTAATAATATACAGTGCCGGTTTGTACCTCCTGTTTTGAAACGGCCATCCACTTTTCTCCCATACTTTCCTTTGCCTTAATATAGGTGTAACTGCCACCCTGAATTACTTCCACAACCTCAAATGCTTTTCCATCCGCAGCCGTCTGACTTTGTGTCATTACGCCATTTTTATTCCGCACACACGATGAAAAAACAATCACTAAAACCAACATCACAAAAATTCTCATTGCTCAATATTTATTTAAAATTAGTACTAACCTATAACTGGTATTTTTTAAAAACGTTCAAATATAAAGTTTTATTAAAACATTCTTCGCCGCAGACAATAATTCAAATCAGATTTTCTGTTTGTGTGATATATTATTTCTCCTATTCAGGAATTAAGTTAAACTACTGTATTGACTTGGGTACCTATTTAACGTACATTTGGTAAACCATTAAATATCAATTCGAAAAATGAAAGCAAAAATTTTCGGAAATGTCAATTACATAGGATTGATTGTGATTATTCTTACATTTATATTTATCTACTTCTGGTACTTTTTTATTTACATCCCCAAAAAAGAATCCCAGCTTGAGCAAAAAGCATTCCGGATTTTGAAGGAATATGGGACCAACATGTTCGATAAACACCGATACTACGAAAATCACTTTAAAAATTACGGACTTTATTACTCAATCAGGTCTCTTGAGGATTCCGGATTTATTGCAAAAAAAACCGCGAATGAAATTGAAAAACGCTTTTTGAAAGACAGTAACGATATTGAAAATGTTATAAAAGACTTACCATCTTTCGTGATTCACAAGACGGTTAAAGATACCAAATATTACCCGGTTGTAATAAATGAAAACAATATGCTTCTGAATTTCGCCAGTGAAATCAATTACCAAAATTTGGTTGATTCGGTAAAAAAGTTTTATAAAAAAACCGGAAATAAAAGTATTGATGTTTTGCTGAAAACCGGCTTTTCAAACAGCGTACCGATTGATTCTTTTATGAACGGACTAAAATTCGACGAACTATTCGAAAACATTATTTTGTTTAACGACTCAAACGTTTATTACAATTCGAACTACGAAAAATTAGTTGACATAACCAATCCGGAGGCTTTATGCGACAGCACAAAACAATTGCAGGGTGGAATTTACAAAACATTAAATATCAGCGGAGAAGATAAGCACATAATGATTCTGCCCATCGATTTCGTCGGGGATAGGTTTTACATTGCCGGATTTATATCTGACATTGATTACCTGAATAAAACACGAACAATTAACAAGCAGTTTCTGATTTTTATCGCCGCCATTTTACTGCTTGTCTTTGTCGGAATGCCCGTTTTAAAAATCATTTATATTGATCCTCATGAACGATTAAAAGCCATCGATGCAACTGGAAGCGGAATTTCATTTCTGTTTGGAATTGGTTTATTAATATTAATAATCATTGCTTTTTCGAAGAAACAGTTTGTTGATAATAAAAGTCAGGCCAACAGAATTCAAATGATTTCAGATTCCTTGTATTATAACGTTACAACAGATATCGATTCGATTAAAAAATTTTATCGCTTAATTTCCGGCGACACTAGCATCGACTCATCAGAATTATCGCATCTTGTAAGAACGGAACTCTCAAAAGGAAAAAAATTCAGACGAATTCAAGGCGACACATTGAAAATTCCGTTTGAGTTAAATGAAGTTATTTTGATTAATTCGAAAGGCATAGTTGAAAAAGCGGTTACAAAGACTGCATTTTCAGATATGGTAAAAGTTGACCTGAGTCAGCGCATGTATTTTAAAAATGCAAAAGACATAAATCAATCATGGCCAACTTCTGATAGTTTAAACTTTTATATCGAATCAATAAAATCATACAATACCGGAAATTTCGAAACTGCCGTTTCGTTTAATACCTCAAAATTCGACACTTTGCCGGTTCTGGCCATCACATCAGCAATTCCATCGTTATATCGGCAGGTATTGCCAAAAGATATCGAATTTGTAATCATCGATAAAACAGGTAAAGTTTTATACCATTCGATGAAACAGAAAAACCTGCACGAAAATTTCGTACAGGAATGCGATTCGGAATTAAGACTGTTGCAAGCGATTAACTCACAAGCTTTAACTAATTTGAAGTTAAACTACAACGAAAACAAGTGGCTGGCACGCATTAAACCTATAACAGATACTCCCCTGTTTCACATTACTTTGCTCGATTTAAACCAAAGCGATAACAATAATGCAAAAGTTTTTCTTTTCACATTCTATTTTCTGGTTGCTTCACTCATTCTTGCCGGAATCGGAATGCTGATGATGAATAAGATGATGCGCTCTAAAACCGACCCTCAAAAAGGTACCTGGTTTTTTGACTGGATGATTCTTTATCCTTCGAAATATTACATTTACAAAGCATTGACATATATTTTGACGTTTGTTGCTGCGGCTCAGATTATAGGAATTTTTATCATTGGCAAGCCTGTATCTGCGTTATTTTATCAACTCATTTTTATCTATTTCACCTTTTTCATTTCAATGCTTTTCCTGGTTGGTGGAAAACTGAATTTTAAAGATTTAATTCACCGGAATTACTTCATTGTAAACTTTGCGGCAATCGTTATACTATTATCGATCTTTATATTTCATTTACGATTTAATTCAGGCTGGTATTACGTACTGCCTCTGTTGGTGCCTTTTTTAATCGCAATTTTTAGCCCACGCATTTTTAAACATTTTTCAATGTTAACACCATTAAATATCGAAACAGATAGTTCCGCCGAATTAAAAATAAAAAGAACTTATCTTGTTTTTCTGTTCCTATGGGTTACATGCATATCGGCATTGCCTGTTACGCAATACTATTATTCGATTAAAAATCAGGAGGAAATTTTCTGGAAACAAGAGAAATTGTACGATGTAGCACTGAAAAACGTTGAACTGCATACATTGGAAAGCATCAGAAATAACGACCGGTTTAAACGGATTCAGGGTAACGGTATTGACTTCATGAAAATTTCATATGAAGACTTTACAGATACAATCGATTCCGGTTCTGATCAATCAAAAGAATTGGATTTTGTTGATAAACTTTACGCTTCGCTGCCCGACCCGATAACAAACTGGTACAATCAGCCCGAATTGCTGACAGAAAAATACTATGTCGATGAATGGTTTGACAATAACACCTTGTATTTCAAAAAAGGATTGAAAAAAGGGGCCATTATAATTGGTTACTCCGAAGAGATTCCTTTGTTTCCAACAGCATTATACGTGTTAATGGTATTTTTTGTGTTCATAATAGTTGCATTAAGCGTATGGTTTTTACTGAAATACCTGGCTTCGGTAATTCTCAACCTGAATCAGGAAAAACCTACTGTCTCAGAAATATCATGGTTCAAAATTCTGTACAGCAACGATAACAACAGAATCCTGTTAAACTCATTTGATGGTAAATGTTTCCTCGAAGAATCCCTGAAATTTGTTGAAGTGAACAAAAAACATTTTAACGGAATTAAAATTGTTCTGGCATCTCAAATTATAACACCCGATTTCAAATCAGAAACACTTTTATCCGATTCCTCCGATATCATCTGGATCAGTGGATTTAAAAATATCATTTATGAATTCGACAAACATGAAAAATTGCTTTCAATAATATCCGGGTTAAATGAGAATTTCGGAAAAATAATAATTATGGATATGCCTTTCGGGATTGAATTAATAAATGAATTATACGACGAATATATTGCTGCCGGAACATTGAAACCCGAGCAATTAACACAAATTCATTTATTGCGGAAAAAGTGGAGTAATTTGCTTGACTGTTTTTTAAAATATAACGGTTATTTAAACCAAAACAGTAACGATTTATCTGAAAACCGGCGGGTTGAAGACAATTTCAGAAATTGTAAAAGTAACAGTTTAAATGCCCGGTTTACCGAAATCTGGAGTAACTTAACCTCGTACGAAAAAATTGATTTATTCGACCTTGCTGATGATGGATTAATGAACAGGAAAAATACCGATATGATTCAAAAACTGATAAATAAAAGACTCATTATTGCCCAACCCAATCCGGCATTTTTTTCTGATGAATTCAGAGATTTTGTATATAAAAGTTTAAAATCTGCCGAAGTAAAAGCCATAGAACTAAAGCTTGGATTAAAAGGTCGCTGGCATAATGCACGATATATTATATTGCTGATACTTATTCCGTGTGCGTCATTTATTATTATTTCACAGGGTATTTCCATTGAAAAAGTCTTCGGAATTTTTGCCGGTGGACTTGCAATTATTACCGGATTAATGCGCCTGTTCGACAGTAGCGCTTTCAAACAGTCATAACAGGAAAGAGTACATCTGAAAAGTTTTTGGATATCAATCCATCTGAATTTATTCAGAATATACCTTTGATTATAAGTTCCTGAAAGGAATTTGTTAATTTGATGATTTCGTATTAAAATTTTTCCACTCTATCTTCTTCAAGTCCTTCATCAGCGAGTCTGTCAAAGCAATGTATTCCGGCATATATTTCTGATCAACCGGTTTTGCTGGTGGCGATTCGATGGTTAAAGGATTTACTGCACTTCCTCCCATATAAACTCTGAAATCGAGGTGTGGCCCGGTTGAAAGGCCGGTTGATCCGACAAACCCAATTACCTGTCCCTGACGTACACGGGCTCCAACAGAAATTCCATCAGCATAACCTGAAAGATGCATATATTGTGTGGTATAAACAGAATTGTGGCGTATTTTTATAGTATTTCCTCCTCCCCCGGCCCAACCTTTCGAAATGACAGTACCTTCACCGATGCTCTTAACAGGTGTACCTTTGGGCGCAGAATAATCTACCCCATGATGTGGTCGCACAATCCTTAATATAGGGTGCATTCTTCCTCCCGAAAAACGCGAACTGATACGAAAAAAATCCAAAGGCGCCTTTAAAAATTCTTTTTGCAGGTTTTCACCTTTTTCATTGTAATACCCAACTGAATCATTCTTTTCAAACCTGAATGCATAGATTTCCTTTCCATAATAATCAAACTGAGCCACATAAATATTATTGATTCCAACCGATGTTGAATCGACATAAATTTCGTCGTAAACGAACCTGAACCTGTCGCCTTTTTGTAAACTGAAAAAATCGATAGTCCATGCATAAATATTTTCAAGATTCAACGCCAGCATCGGATCGAGTCCATTGGCTTTCATTGTATTCCACAGTGAGGATTCAATAATTCCCTGTGCAGTTTTTATCCGGTATTTTACTTCTTTTTGACCTGAATACACCTCAAGCGAATCGAAAAGCTGAAAAACCGTATAGTGAACAGGAGTATTTTCGTAGACAAAATACATCGACCTGCGCAGCGAGTCCCGCGACTGAAAAACGGTGAACGGATTTCCCTCCCTGATTTTCCT
>DATITY010000368.1:0-6407 GCA_035467235.1 Draconibacterium sp.
GGTAATATTCAACGTAATCTGGTCGTATCGCGGTGCCACGTTTTTCTTGTTCGGGAAGACCCAAATCTGCAGGAATTTTACTTTGAGATCCTTGTTCCTGCTGTATTCGCTGTGATAAATTCCTGTTCCGGCGCTCATCACCTGTACATCGCCGTTTCTGATGACCGCAATATTGCCCATGCTGTCTTTGTGTTCCAAATCACCTTCAAGCGGAATGGAAATAATTTCCATATTGTCGTGCGGATGAGTGCCAAAACCCATTCCTGCCTCAACGAAATCGTCGTTCAAAACCCGCAACTCGCCAAAGTGCATCCGTTCAGGATTGTAATAGTTTGCAAAACTGAATGTGTGCCTGCTGTGGAGCCACCCGTGATTTGCATCGCCGCGGGTGGCTGCTTTGTGAAGAATTGTATTTGCCATTATTTTTAATTTAAGTTGATAACTGTGCTTCCAAATTGCCTCGTTGCACCTGTAATTAATAGGTTTTTCATTTTGTTGCTTATTTATGTGTTAAAATTTCATGACCAATTCAATACACCAAATAAAAAAGTAACAAAGTCGAATTAAATAAGTTTTCTTATTTCATCACGGAACTCGTTTGGGGTTTGTCCATATACGTTAGTGAAATAGGATTTCTCGTTGAATCCCAATTCAAAACCGATTTCGGAAATGGATTTATCGGTACCTGCAAGGAGGTTTTTGGCTTCACTCAGTTTCCGGGTATCGATAATTTCAGAAACACTTTGATGCAGAATGTTTTGGCAGATGATGTTCAGATTGCGCGGTGACATAAAAAGTTTTTCAGCATAAAACTCAACACCGAGCGGTCTGCGGAAATTTTCTTCCAGTACTTTCAGGAAGTTTTTAAACGTTTCATTCCGGGTTTTATTAATGAAATTTTCACTTATGGGGCTCATCAGACGAAGCCATAATTTCCGCAGCTCTGGCAGCATCTATTTTAAATATGGTGAAAAGATGGTTCATACCGTAAAAGATTAAGAACAATATTTTTGGAATATCAACTGAAAATAGCCAGCTGCTTTTGCAACCTTCTTTTTCCTTGTTATAGTTCCGCCAACCGCAAAAAGTGCAAGACTGTAAACAATACTGTCAGCCAGCATATCCAAGCCGTCAGCCACAAGACCAATTGAATTCGAAATAAAACCTGTGGTTAAACAAGTTCAAAAAGGAATTTGAGACAGGAAACCTGATTTTGCCAATAATGTAATGACAAGCATGATTCCGTAATTAGTATGCATAAGCAGCACTATCCAAAGGTACTACGATGTTAAAAATATGATGTTCGCACAAGTTCTTTTTGCTTTTTCTTAAGTTTTAAAGCAGGACTTTCAATCAGTTTCCAGCTTAAAATGGCAAAAACCAGCACAACGGGGAAGACAACCGTGAAAAAAGTTAAAGGGTTTAAATATTTCCCAAACGAAAGCATTACAAGTTGCTGCAAAGGCCAGCCATATAAATATATTCCATAAGAAAAATCGCCATATTTTGCAAAATTTGGAAATAACGCATTCGGGTGGTAAGCCACGTAAAATAACAAATAAGTACCCGAAATCGGCCAGAGTACATCAATTAGTCTCAGTTTGAAGGCCAGCATGAAAATTATTAATGCAGGGATGGCCAGCCAAATACTGCGGGGAATAAGGTTTCGGTACACATAAACACAGCTTCCGCACAAAAAGTAGGTAAAAAACCGCGGGTAGTAATATGGATTGCCAATAACGCCTCCGCTTAAACTTTGTTTAAATGGGAAAATATAACCCAGACTTTGCAGAAACAACAGAATATAAATAACCAGCAATGCCGCGAAAAGCCACCATTTTTTTTTCATAAATCCCAGCCAGGCAAAAACAGGCACCATTAGGTAACATATAAATTCGTAATGTATTGTCCACAGCGAATTGTTAAGTCCTGATTGCGGTAATTGGGTAAAATAACGACTTTCTATCGGCGATTGCAAACTAAGCATATTAGCTACTTCCCTTTTGGCAGGAACAAAATCAAGAAAGCTGAGATATGCCTGTAACGACCATTTTTCCATGTGGCCGGCAGGGCCAAATACCAGGAAACTAATTATAAATGCAACAATGAATCCGGGATAAATGCGAAGAATACGTTTTTTAAGGTATTCCCAAAAATTAGCCGAATACTCAAAACTTCTAACAATTAAAAATCCACTTATTACAAAAAAGAAATCCACAGCCGCGCTGCCAATACTTATTTTTCCGCCGCTCCATTTCATAAACGGCTCCAGTTTGGCAAACTTCTCCCAACCGTAATAAATTGCATAACAGTGGCAAATTATCACCGATGTAGCCAAAAGAAATCGCAACAGGTCAAAATTATTGCGTTGTAGAGTTTCAGGTATTAAAAGTTTATTTTTCATTTATCATCACGTTCCAAAACTTCCATAAACCGGTGCAGGGAGTTTGGAGTGATGCTCCAGTCCGGCTCTTTTATATCGCCCCAGGCCCCGGGAGTATCGCTCATGTTAAAGTAATTGATGCCAATTACCTGTGGATTTTCATTCAGGGTTTTAGCGGCAGCTTCCAACCATTTGGTTTGAAAATCCTCTGGACCTTTAACACCAAATTCTGTGATAAACAGAGGCTTGTTTATTTGCCTTAATCTCCATTTTTTCTCATTAAAAATATCCGAAAAACTTTCTTGCTTATTATGATCTGTAATGTTTTTATCCGGCAAACCATAAATTGCAATGCTTACGTAATCCACAACATCATCACCAGGGTAGAAATCCAGCGAAGCCCGATCTCCTGCCGGTCCCCAAATTCTTTTTACGTTTGAAGGAAATCGTTTCACAAATGTCATAAAATATCGGAAGGCCCGAATGTAATCGATTGGGTCTTTACTTTGCCATGCATAACGGGTAATCGGAATTTCCATTTCGTGTGCAAAGCGAAGATATACATTGTGTTTTGTGTTGGAAACATCAGCGAAAACCCTTTGGATAATGCTGTCGTATTTACCGATTACAATATTTTGCAGTACATTGGAGTCTGGTATTCCGCTTAGGTCTCTCCAGGGTTCTACAGTTAGTATAGCATCATGATTTCGGGAGAAAACTTCATTGAGTAAACGATTTAATTCGCCGGATTGAACCTGACCAAAATCTACAAAAATGTGCTCCAGGGAGACGGCAGGATCAGATGTCAGAAGCTGGTTTGGGTCGTGCATTCCAAAAATAAATTTCCTGCTCTGCTTAACTGTATCTGAATTCATCCAAAGACTATCATTATACGCAATACTTCGATACCTGGCGATCGAATCGATCTCAGCATTAACAAGATTGTAAACCATTTGGCTATCATTTACTTTTTCAGTTCCTAAAAGAATTACCGGTTTATTGAAAAAGCGCATCCGGTGTAATTTTTTATGAATTTCATTAGCCAGATCAGGATACGATGGATATCGCTTGAACAGACTTTCAACTTCACTTTTTAAGGTAATACTAATTGCATCTACAACATCATTTCCCGGATAAAGTTCTTCTGCACCCATAAAACCGGAAGGCCCCCAAACAAATTTCAGTTTGGGATTTTCACTTTTCAATTTTAAAACCAGATAGCGATAAGCACTGATGTATAGTGCATTGTTCTGCCATGGATATTTTTTAACAGGGACTTCCATTTCCGGATTTATGCGAACAAAAATGTTTTTGTCAATAGCAATCAGTGATTGTTCAATTTGCCGGAGCTTTTTATCATATAACCCGTTCATTATTTCTTCCACTGGGTCATTAGTAGAATTATATTGGTATTTATCACCCCAGAATTCTATTGTGAGAAGAATATTATGATTATTTGGAACTTTCCGTAAAAGTGCATCATTAAAATGAAAAGAATCATTATTATTTAAGGTGAGGACAAGATGTGTAAAACTCTTAAGAGTATCGAACAAGACAGGTTTTTCTTTATAATAAACTCCAAGTACTTTTTCATTATCTCTTTTTTGAAGTTCATTTTTTATTATGGTTAAATGAAAAAGATGCGGTCTTTTTATTTTTACAACCATTAATCCGGCAAATAGAAAGATTAAAAACAGGATCAATAAAAGAAGGTATCTTTTCCTGTTAATTAAGTGTAACATGAGGTAAATAGTTTAGGGTGAATCAAATTGCTTTTTTCGGACAACAATTTTCCGATATTTAATTTTAGGTTTTTATATTTTACAAACATTTTAATTAATGAATTTTCCAATTTTATTTTTACAACTGTATAACTTGCATAAACAACTGCATGTGTTTGATGTGAGATATTAAATCGGTTAAAAATATAAATAAATTTTACAAAGCAACTGACACCAATATTTATTTTTCTCAAGGAGTACGTTTGTAAATATCAATCAGGATTTGAGTTTATGGTAAATGCAAAAATTTATTACCGGGTTACAAATTAAATGTCATTATCAATTATTAATCCTGTCAAACCTGCTGATTTTTCACCTAAAAACAAGTTATTGTTGAAAATAGAACTCCTTTCCTGTTAATATACTTTAGCTTTTGAGTAAAATACCCGAAGCTAATCAGATTGAAAGCGGTTTTCTTTGTAAAGTACCTGCTAAATCGTTTTTTTGCAGGAGAAAATGAATTATTTAAAATAAATAATTATGAAACGGATTTTTACATTTTCATTCATATTGGTTTCATTTTTTGGAGTTATATCAGCGCAGAAAACAGACAACCTCGGCCAACAACAGTGGAATCCGCAAAACGACGACGTTTATCTGCAGGAAGTGGCAGTAAAAATACCGACTGACAAACCGGTTGTTTCCATAGCTGAAGCAGATGGTAATTGTTTCGCATTGGTTGGTGAACAACTTTTCAGACTTGAAAACGAAACGTTGAAACCTGACAGCAATGCTCCGTCAGAAATTTCAGTCTTAAAAAGTGAAGACAATAAAATCTGGGCTTTTGCAACCGATGGTTTGTATCGGTACAGCAGCAATAAATGGAATAAAATTGACGACAGAAAATACGTTGATATGTGCATGCATACTGGCAAATTACATGCTGCGACAAAGGATGAAATCTTCAGGCTGGAGGGTGATAAATTTATAACAACCAAACCGGCCGATGGATATTACAGCAGTGATATTACCATGATCATGGAAGATGGTTCACAGGTTCATGCAGATCCTGTTGAACTGGGCCCGGTTAGCAGGATTGAATCGTACAGCGGAACACTTTATGTACTTCGGCCCGACGAATTAGTACTTTTTGATGGTCGGGTTGTGAATGTGGATTTTATTGACTGGGGAAGGCTACCTTCGAAAAATACCAAAGACTTGCTCAGTTTCGGAAACCGGCTGTACATTGGAACTGACAAGGGACTGGCTGAGTTGCGCGGTGCTGCACTTTATTCAATTAAAGGTTCAGATGGTCTTCCTGTGGAAAATACTACCTGCCTGAAAAAAGGTTTTGGCGATGATATCTGGATTGGTACCACAAAGGGCGCAGTTCGGATGTTGCCGGACGACTGGCATTATTTTGGGGCGGATCACTGGCTGCCGGGCGATTATGTGAACGACATTGCAGTGGGTGATAGAATAGTATATATTGCAACCGACAAAGGATTGGGAATAATTAAATATGAACCATACACACTTCAGAAAAAGGCTGCTTTTTACGAACGTCATTTAGAGGAATGGGGACACAAGCGGCTTGGTTTTATTCATACTCTTTACCAAAAGAATGGGGAATGGATACGGGAAGTAAGCGATAATGACGGAGGCCATACCGCAACTTATCTTGCCGCAATGTGCTACAAATATGCTGCAACAGGCGATGAATCGGCCCGGAAAGAAGCCATCGAATCGTTTAAAGCCATGCTTTGGCTTCAGAAAGTTACACAAACCGATGGTTTTCTTGCACGATCAATCTGGTCGGTTTCAGGTGATAAAGACGATCGCGCCACACAGGGTTCAGGCGGATTGCCGGCAAAATGGTATCCAACGCCCGACGGGAAATGGTTTTGGAAAGGAGATACTTCGAGCGATGAGGTTACAGCCCATTTTTATGCTGTATCCTTGTTTCATGATTTGGTGGCTACCGGAAAAGAAAAGGAAATGGCAAAGGAACATTTGGCGCGAATGGCTTCGTACATCATAGAATGCGGATGGGTGATGAATGACATGGACGGCAAACCTACCCGCTGGGCACGCTGGAATCCGGAATATTTGTTACGTCCGTACGGTTACAATGACCGTGGTGTAAACGGACTTGAGATTTTATCGTTTATGGAAACTGCCTGGGCACTTACCGGTGACGAAAAATTTAAACAAGGAAATCAGCAGCTAGTTGACTGGGGTTATCATACAAATACCATCCGACAGAAAAACACATTTCCGCCTGCAACTCTGGCTCCCTGGGA
>DATITY010000369.1:0-2442 GCA_035467235.1 Draconibacterium sp.
CAGTTCCTTTTATTTCCGCATTTTCCTCTGCGGTAAGGCTTTCCAGAATACCAACCGACCAACCGTTATTTGTTTTTCCTGTAATCTTGGCTGCACCTAATATTTTTGTAAATTCGGGTACATCAGCATATTCATCTGATTCGAGATCGGGATCATATTGAGGCCGGCGGCCAATCCGACGTGAATAAAAAAGCCCTTCAGTTGCCAAATCACCATCACCAAACTGAAGTGAGTAATTCAAAATATTTTTGCCTTCAATAAAAAAAGGCCGTTTTTCTTCGAAGAAAGTTTCATAGGTAGTAAGATTAACTTCCGATGGGTCGGCTTCCACCTGGCCAAAGTCGGGATTGATGGTTAAATCCATGGTCAGATAATTGGTCAGTCCGATTTTGGCATCGAGTCCCACATCCAAATCATTAATTTTACCTGATGCCCTGAACGGATTTTCCGGTTCTTTATCAAATCTTTCGGTGCGTGCAACAATGTATGGAGTCACATTTAATGTGTTTTTTGGTTCAATATTTTTTATTCCGTTCATGGTTCCAAACTGCGAAATGAACCCTGCTTTGTCACGTTTCATGGGTTGCCACGAGGAGAGTTCGTCTTTCCGGAATATATACCGTAACACCTGCATTCCCCACAATTGTTCATCTCCTTCTTTAAAGCGAAGTTGTGAAAGTGGGATTCGCATTTCTGCATTCCATCCCCCGGCGGTTTTTGAAGTTTTAACCCACCAAATTGGATCCCAGGTGGGGTCTTCGTTTACACCGTCGTCACTAATTAAAAAATCTGATTTTACACCTGCTGCAGAAACAATAAAAGAAAAGCCAGTGCGTAAATCGTGGTAGGTATCAAAAATAATTCCAACCATATCACCATCATAAACATCACGACGGGTTAATCGCAACGAAATACTGTCGGGACTTGTATCGTATGATTTTATTGCTGCATAAATGTTGTTTTCATCGTATAGAATTGCATATTCAGTTTTTTGATATGGTGTTTTCCCTTCGTAAGGTTCGTGCTGGATAAACTGATTTTCCCAGGGGGCGCCAAGCCATACAGGTTCGTTAAAAATACCGTCAACAGTAATATTTAAGTCATTAATTTTTTGAGCAGAATAGTTTTTCTTTTCTATCTCCTGTGCTTTGGCAATAATAATGGTAATTATAAAAAGGATTAGTAAAGGCGCAATCTTCATGAAAAATGGTTTTCATGTAAGACTGTGTTTGGAGCGATACGTTACAATTGAAAACTACTTTTTCCACAAAAAAAACAGATTAAAATGGTTATATAAATCAAAGAGGGAGCCTCTGCCCCCTCTTCCTGCTGTTTAATTCTAAAATCTATTCTATCAAAAAACTATTTTTCGACTTTTTTAAACCACATCCTGTTGCCCATATTGTAATATTCGTCTTTTAATTCAGGATTTGCAGCAAGTTGTTCCTTTGTGTATGGATAATATGGCACCATTACATCCTGACCGTTCTCCCAGTTTGCGGGAGTTAACACCTTTTGCTGGTCAACTGTCTGAAGAGCCTCTACCAACCTGACAATTTCATCCAGATTTCTGCCAACCTCCATGGGGTAAAAGTTGACCGAACGAACCGTGTTTTTCGGATCTATGATAAACACCCCCCGTATATCTTTGTTGGTGCTCACAGGTTCGTGCAGCATTCCATATAGTCTTGACGCTGTTTTCTTTTCGTCTTCAATAACCGGGAAATCGATTTTCTGCAAACCTCTACCTTTGTAATCTATTTCTTCAAGATGCGCAACCCACATTTTATGTTGCTCTAAATTATCGGTTGAGATAATTGCAATTTTTACACCCAGTTTATCAAAATCACTTTGGAGATGGGCTAACTCCAGCAATTCAGAAGAACAAACCGGGGTAAAATCCTGGGGATGACTAAACAATATTTTCCATTTATCTCCAAAATCGTCTGGAAACTGGATTTTACCATTCGTTGAACTGGCGGTAAAAGAGGGTGCTTTTGCTCCAATTAATGGAATCTTTGAGCTACTCTGGGAAAATGAACTTCCCGTAAAAAGGACTGCTGAGAGAATTGTTAAACTTACTGTTTTCAAAATTGATGTTTTCATAATTATTAAAATTTATGTGTGATTACTGATGCAAACATACAGCGTCTGAATCGCGATGACTTGTATTAATTGCGCAATTACTTGTACTTTTAAATCAAGAGCAAAAAATGGGATTATTTAATAGTGTTTTTTGGTCGCCGGGAAAATTAAGAATAGCTTTTTGGGATGACCGAAATATCGATACGAATAACAGCCAAATAAAAGAATGTGGCGGCAATGGCCATTAAAACGTGGCTTACGCAGAGGTAATCAAACCACAAATGAGGTGACATTTTAGTCATAAAGAAAAGGGCGGCCAACGCAGCAAAACCAACACCAGCAAGCATGTATTTTCCG
>DATITY010000370.1:0-5626 GCA_035467235.1 Draconibacterium sp.
TGGTTCAGGAATTATGAGAATACAGAAAATTTGTGAAGAATATGGTGTGAAAAATCCCCTTTTCGAGGAATGGGCACATGGTTTTAGGGTGATATTATTTAAAGAAAAGGTTTCTAAAATAGAAAACGACCTAGAAAACGACCTAGAAAACGACCTAGAAAAAATTCTATCTGAACGTGAAAAGAGTATTTTGGAGGAGATAAAACAAAATCCAAAAATCACTCAAAACGAGTTGAGCGAAATAATTGGTATTAGTCCCAAAAATATACGCATTTATATTAAAAGGCTGAAAGATAAAGGATTTTTGAAAAGGATTGGAGCAGATAAAGGAGGTTATTGGTCAATAAATGAACTAAAAAATGAATAAAACATTTATACACGAATCAGCCATTGTTGACGAAGGTGCCAAAATAGGCGACGGCACAAAAATATGGCATTTTACCCATGTAATGGGAACTGCCGAAATTGGTGAAAACTGCGTTCTTGGGCAGAATGTTTTTTTGGGGAACAAAGCCAAACTTGGGAACAACGTTAAAGTACAAAATAACGTTTCTCTTTATGAAGGAGTGGTTTGCGAAGATGATGTTTTTCTTGGTCCATCCATGGTTTTTACCAATGTTATCAACCCGCGAAGTGCTGTGAACCGAAAAGAAGAATTCAAAAAGACCCTCGTTAGAAAAGGTGTGTCGATTGGAGCAAATGCCACCATTGTTTGCGGAATTACTTTGGGTGAATATTGCTTTATTGGAGCAGGAGCAGTGGTTACCAAAGATGTGAAACCGTACGCATTAATGGTGGGTGTTCCTGCCCGCCAAAAAGGATGGGTAAGCAAATCAGGTGCAATTCTTGACAGTGATTTGGTCTGCCCCGAAACCGGCGAAAAATATATCTTAGCCGACGGATTTCTTTATCCTGAAAAACAATTTTCTTGATAAGCATTAAAAAAGCCCGGTTCTTAAACAAGATCCGGACTTTTTAGATATCGTTTAAAACGAATTATCCATTCAACACTTTATCACTTATTGCCTGCAACGTTACTTTTTTATGAATGGTGGGAACAAGTACCGAAATATTGTAGCGGCTTCCACCGTAAGAAATCATGCGGATTGGAATACCGTCGAGTGCGTTGAAAACTTTTGATGCAAAACCCTTTTCTTCGCTGATGATATCTCCAACAATGCAAACAATCGACATTTCACTGTCAACTTCCACATCACCAAATACGGCAATTTCTTCCAGAATTTCATTCAGGTATTTAATATTGTCAATGGTTAGCGAAATAGCAACTTCCGACGTTGAAATCATATCAATCGGGGTTTTGTATTTTTCGAAAACTGCAAATACATTTTTCAGAAAACCATAAGCCATTAACATTCGTCCCGAGCGTATTTTTATTGCTGTAATTCCGTCTTTTGCGGCTACTGCCTTAATTCCTTTTCCGTCGCTTTCTGCCGTAATCAACGTCCCGCTGTCTGACGGATTCATCGTATTTTTCAAACGAACCGGTATGTTTTGTACCCGGGCCGGAAGCACGGTTTGCGGGTGCAGAATTTTTGCGCCGAAATAGGCAAGCTCGGCCGCTTCCAAAAACGAAAGCTGGTCGATTTTGCGTGTATTTTCAACAAACCTCGGGTCATTATTGTGAAATCCGTCTATGTCAGTCCAAATCTGAATTTCTTCCGAGTCGATGGCAGCACCGATTAAAGAGGCTGTGTAGTCACTTCCACCACGCTGCAAATTATCGATTTCACCTTTGTCGTTAAGGCAAATAAATCCCTGTGTTATATAGTACAAAGCATCACCGGCATTTTCAATCACCGGTTTTATTTTTTCTTTGATTAATGGCAAATCAGCCGCCTTATCTTCGTCGATAACCATAAAATCGAGAGCCGGCAAAAGTTTGGTATTGTGCCCGTTTTCGAGCATAAACTGTGTAAACAATTGTGTCGAAATAAGTTCACCCTGTGCAACAATGGTATTTTCGCCAACTTCAGTAAAATTGCCAGAGGTAAACGAGCGCAAAGTGTCAAAACATGCTTTTATAATTTGTAGTCCTATTTTCTTGCTTTCTGCAGTCGAATAAAGATCGTCAACCACTTTTTTATATTTAGACTCAAGATTTCCAATCAGAATTCCGGCTGTGTCTTTATTCTTTTTGTGAAGGTAATTCGAAATTTCAACCAGAGCATTGGTTGTTCCCGACATGGCTGATAAAACAACCAGTTTTTGTTCACCATCGGCAATTAGATTCATAACTGCCCTCATATTTTCCGGAGATCCTACTGATGTTCCCCCAAATTTTAAAACTTTCATAATCTTGCTGTCTTCAATTATTTAACGGGTGCAAATATGAATATTTTTTTATTTCAATTGAAACGGGGTTGATTAAAATTGAATAAATATTCAGAATAAACGAATAAATATTTATGTAATTAATTTTTTGATGGCAAATTTCTCCAGGAAAAAATCTACCAAATCTATTCCTGAAGAATCAAAAATTCCGATTTCCGGAGCATAAACAATGGCTTGCAATCCAACTGCAACTGCTTTTTCTTTCAGTGCTTTTGCATGTAAAGGATGATGATTGATATCGTCCTGAGTTTCCGGAAATCCCGCTTTGTGCTTGTTGAAAATGAAAACCGGAGCATCGTCTTTATCCATTTTCGCTAAAAAATCCAACTCATTTCTGATGCTGTTTTCGTTTTTCAAATCACGGTTTTCTGCCGTTTTGAAACCAAAAGCGCGGGCAATAGCATGCAATTGTTCCGGTGATTGTGAAAGTGGAATTCCGAGTATTTTATCCCACTGGAAAATATCGTAAGTCGCTTGTGTGGCAAACGCTCCGGCACAGGTCAGCCTGGTTGATTCCCGAAGTACTGGATCTGAATTTTCAGCATCGGCCATATCATCTGAAAAAGCCAGCCAAAGTGCAGTTCCGGCTCCTGCCGATCCACCGGTACAGGCAATCCGGGTTTTGTCGATATTGTATTTTTTTGAATGATAGCGAATAAACTGAACAAACCGTTTTGAATCGTTCATGCTTACAAGAATTCCATAAGGTGCTTCGTTCATAAATCTGTAATTAATGGTAGCTACCGAAACCCCGGCTTCGAGGAATCTTACCACATCTTCAGATTGAAAATATCTCGATTTGTCACCACCGGTAAAACCACCCCCATGAATATAAACCACCAAAGGAGTGGGTTTTTCGGATTTTGACAGCCAAATGTCGAAAGTGTTTCGCTCGTGAGGTCCGTATTTTTCATTTACAAAAGTTGCACGCTCACCCTTTGCATTTACTGGCTCTGCGATTTCTTCGAATAATATCATTCAATAATCATTAATATGCGGTGCAAAATTAGGATTATTAAAAAATGAACAAGAATTTATTACAAAATTATTGCCTGTTGAAAAATGAAAATTTCAGAAACTACCAAAAATGGCATGTTTTTCAGAGTTGAAATAAATGGTGGAGTAAATATTGAAACCTGCTTTGTTGGTGGTAAGTTTTCGTTCGATGTGTAAAACCGGCTGGTCGGGCTGCAAACGGAGTAACTGTCTGATTTTCTCATCGGGTTTAATCGCTTTCAGTTTTTGTTCGCCACCTAAAATTTCAATCTGGTAATGTTTTCGCAGAATTTCAAACAGCGATTTATTTTCAAACGAACGACTTGTAATTCGGGGAAGATAGATGTTTGGCAAATGATTGATATCATAAAAAACCGGAACTTCATCGACATATCGCAGTCGTTCCATGTAAATACAGCCCGATTCGTGTTCCAATTCCGAAAGTTCAAATGGAAACTCTTCAGGCCAGGTACGAATTTCAGGTTTTTGCAATATATCGGTTTGCAAATAGCGCACTCCAATGGCCGATGCTGTGCCTGAAATTGATAGAATGCCAATATTCTGGGGCGCTTTTCGAACAATACTTCCTTTTCCCTGCTGTTTCAGAATCATGCCCTCTTTCACAAGTGTATCGAGTGCATGACGAACTGTTGGTCTTGTCATGCTGTATGTTGCACATAATTCGTTTTCCGACGGCAACAAACTTCCCTCTTCGTAAACACCTGTTGTAATGTGTTTTCGAAGAAGTTCGTATAATTTCCGGTACTGATGAATCTGTTCCATTGCGGCTTTAAAGTTAATAAAAAAATAAATTAACCAATACAACTTGTAAATACAAGTTAAAAAATATAATTTTGCAGCCTATTCTAAAAGTATAAATTAATAGTTTATATTTCAGATGTTTATAATATTACGGTATTATTATTTGTATTAACAAGTTGAATTTAAAATTATAAAACCAATAAAATATGGCAGTACCTGTTTTAATGCCTCGTCAGGGTCAATCCGTTGAAACCTGTATTTTGGGGCAGTGGTATAAATCGGTTGGTGAAGAGGTAAAAGAGGGTGACATTCTTTTTTCTTACGAAACTGATAAGGCAACATTCGAAGAGGAAGCCAAGGAAAACGGAATTCTGCTTGCCACTTTTTTTAATGAAGGTGATGAAGTTCCGGTTTTAGTGAATGTGGCGGTAATTGGGAAAAAAGACGAATCTTTCGAAGAATTCAAACCGGGAGGAGCGCCATTAAGAGAAGAATCAGTTGAAAAAACTACTGAAGTTGCGGCCAAAGTTGTTGAATTTGAAGTTGAACTTGATTCGAGCGACTCGCGAATCCGTATTTCGCCGCTGGCAAAAAAGATGGCTGAAAAACTGGGTGTAAATATTCAGTCGCTGAAAGGATCGGGTCCATACGGAAGAATTATTGCCCGCGATGTGGAAGCGGCTGAAAAAGAAGTTCAGATTTCCGCCCCGGCACCAGTCGTTAAACCAGTTTCAGCGCCACCAAAAGCAATGGTTCTTGAATCGGGAAATGATTTTGAGGTGAAGTCAATTCCAAATATCCGTAAACTGATTGCCAATGCAATGCACCAGTCGCTGCAAAATTCAGCACAACTCACTCATCATTTGAGCGCTGATGCCAGACAATTGCAGCGGTTACGGAAAAAATTCAAAGCCGAATTTGCAGAAGGAAAAATCAGGCAAAACATTACCATCAACGATTTGGTTTGTTTTGCAGTGATACGTGCACTCGAAAAATTCCCGCAGGTAAATACACATTACCATGGCTACAGAATGAAATGGTTCAAAAAAGTTCACCTCGGACTAGCTGTCGATACTGACCGTGGTTTAATGGTCCCGGCTTTGAAAAATGCGGACGACCTTTCTATCAGTGGACTTTCTGGTCAATTGCAGCAACTCGCCACTCAAGCCCGAAACGGAAATATCAATCCCGATTTACTTAATCCCGCCGAGGCAACATTTACTGTCTCAAACCTTGGAAATTATGGTGTTGAAATGTTTACACCTGTAATCAATCTTCCTCAAACAGCCATTTTAGGTGTTTGTGCCATCATTCCCCGTCCAAAAGAGATAGAAGAAGGTGTTTATGGTTTTGTCCCCATGATCGGCCTTTCGCTTACCTACAATCACCAGGCGCTTGATGGTGGTGAAGCCACTCTTTTCCTTGCAGAAATTAGGAATCAGATAGAGAAACTCTCAGTTTAGAGTTTCGAGTTCAAAGTTTAAAGTTTAAAGAAATGGCGACATTCAATCGTTTT
>DATITY010000371.1:0-3094 GCA_035467235.1 Draconibacterium sp.
GCCTTGTTGACCATGTTCAGCGAAGTGGTAAACGTGAGCGGTTTGTCTTTCACGGGCGTGATTTTCCTAACAATATCGTCCAAACTATTCTCGATGATAATCGGAGCTTGGTCAACAGGCAACCGCTCCCCGCCTGCAATGTGTGCCCAGCGGCCATCGTCGGCAACCAGTCCTTTTAAATCTTCGGTACCGGTTTTAGCGCCCAGCAAAATGGGCCCGTGAAGAATGGCAATGTAGTTGGGTACATTGGGCATTTTTTCGATGGAATTGTGCATGGGCAGCAAAATCCGGATTTCATCGCCTTTCTTCCAGTTTCGTTCAACAGCCACATACGACGAAGGTTTGGCATCGATTTCAACGGGTTTTCCGTTGACAGTAATTTTCAGTGCCCCTTCTTTTACCCACGACGGATAGCGTACCATCAGTTTAAATTTTGCGGTTCCTTCTGCTATTTTAATGGTGGTTTTTTCTTCGTTTGGAAACTGAGTTTCCTGTACCAGTTTTATCCCTTTTTCGCGCCAGTTGAGTTCCGAAGCCACAAAAAGGTTCAGAAACAATGAATCGTTTTGATGGGTGTAGATAAACTGACTGTATTTCCCATGGTTTTCCATTCCGCTTCCGACACAACACCACATGGCTTCGTCGGGTGCTGAATAAACGCGGTAATGTCGCGGACGCGCCGGGGTAAAATACACATAACCACCATGTTCGGGGTGCTGAGTTGAAAGAATGTGGTTGTACACCGTGCGTTCGTAATAGTCGGCATATTTTGCCTGCGGATTCATGCGGAACAATTCTTCCGTCAGTTTCAGCATGTTATACGAGTTGCAGGTTTCCGGACCTTCCACGTCGTTTACAAAATCGGTGCACGAAGCAACACTGGGGAAAAACTCCCGCCGACTGTTTCCACCAAAGGCCAGTGAGCGCTTTCCGGTAACTGTTTCCCAGAAAAAACTTCCGGCCTTGTTATATTTTTCATCCTTCGAAAGTTCTGCAATTCGCTGAAAACCTACAGCTTTTGGGACCTGAGTGTTGGCGTGTTTGTTATCGAGATTGTCGTTTCCGGCAGCCATGGCGTCGAGCAGCATCCGGTGCGAAAACCGTTTGGCAGCAATCATGTAATTTTCGTTGCCGGTCATCTGGTAAGCATCGGCAAAAATCTCGTTCATTCCGCCGTGTTCGGTGTCGAGCATCGATTGCATCTGTTCTTCGGAAAGATTTGCAGTAATATTGATTCCCCAGTCGCAGAATTTCAGGAAAATGTCTTTGGCGTCTTCATTTCCGGCATACAACCAGGCGTCGCGCAGTCCGGAATACAGTTTATGCACATTGTACCACGGAACCCAGGCTGCGCGGTAAGCTGCAAAATCGCCTTTCTGCAAAGTGCTCCATATTTGCTGACTGTTGGGCGCACCACCTACATAACCTTTTCCCCAATCGGAGTGGTTTTTACTGTTGGCTTCCTGACAGGCTTTCAATTCCGAAATCATGTACTCCATACGTTTTTTACATTCGGCATTGCCGGTGGAAGCATAATTCATGGCCAGCGCTGACAGGTAATGACCGCCAACATGCCCATCGAGTCCGGCCCAGTTGGGATAGAGTTTTGCTTTTTCGGGCAGCCCGGCTTCCTTGCTGAAAGGTGCAATCAGGCGGTCAATATCGTATTCGAGCAGAACATGAATGTTGAGGTCTTGTGCATGTTTAAACGGCCCGTCTAACAATTTCACATCGCTTAATGAAAACTCGTTGGGATAGAGTTTTTCCTGCGCTGTCGCCAACTGATTCAGCAAAAAAATGCAAACAGCAATTGCAAATAAAAACCGCTTTATTTTATTGACATTGAAAGACATAGAATTTTTTAACTCTTTATTTATTAGTGATTTCAACTTCTACAGCCAGTTTCAAACAATCTTACATCAATGTCGTTTAGTTAGTAAAACAGACTTCGACTACGCTCAGTCTGACAGTCACCCTGAGCGAAGTCGAAGGGTATTTGAAAAATCTTTCCTTTGATTTCATTCTTAACTAATTACATTTAATCTTGTATTATTAAAAATTAACCATTGTTCCTCTCAAAACAACCGGTTGCTGATTTCCAAATCCTCTTCCCGCGCGTGCCGGTGTTTTTGCTTCGATGGTGACTCTCACCTCATTGTTTTGTTCTGAAAACTTACACACGATGGTTTCTGAACCCAGCGCTTCTTCTACAAACCGGCCGGTTATTTCGAGCGTTTTTACTTCAGTCCATGCATATTGTGCTGCCACTTTTATGACTGGCTGCAAAATGGTGTAATTAGCATCAACCGATTTGGAGATTTTGCTGCGCGGAGGCGCCAGAATCGAGCCTGACATCGTGTTAGAAGTTACCCACGCTTTTGCACCGGCTTTGATGGACGAAACTGCGTTGTCTCTTTTGATGGCAAAAGTGCAAATGCCATCGCTGAAAGATAAATACACTGACTGAATCTTGTTGTCGTTTTCTGAAAGGATAAATTCTTTTCCTGAAACTGACTTTTCAATAACTGATTCTGATGATTTTTCAAACCCGGGACTGATGTTTAAAGCGTCTGCCTTTTTAGTCATTTCTTCCAGCGCTGCAGGAGTCGGAGCCAGCGGTTTGTCTGATTTTATTGCGGGAATCAGGAAATTATGCATCAGATCGAGTTGTTTTTGCGTGTTGGAATTGTTGGCTGTGAAAACTACAATCGCATCTTTATCAGGAATAAGTACCACAAACTGTCCGGCCATTCCATCCAACCTCACCGTGTTGTTTTTGCCGCGCCACATTTGGTAGGCATACCCCTGACCCCAATCGCTCAAACTTCTTTTTTCTTCAGGTTCATCTGAATTTTTAATCTGAAATGAAGTTGCCTCTTTTACCCATTCTTTCGGAATTAACTGTTTGCCGTTCCAGGCGCCACCATTTAACAGCAACTGGCCAAATTTTGCGAGGTCTTCGGTGCGAAGTCGCAAACCAATCATTCCCATGGTAATTCCCTGCGGATTTAAATCCCAATCGATTCCTCGGATTCCGAGCGGTTTAAAAATCCGTGGCAGAAGGTAATCAAAAACCGTCTCGCCGGTAACCTGC
>DATITY010000372.1:0-2002 GCA_035467235.1 Draconibacterium sp.
TTTTCCAGCTCACGTTTCGAAAAAAGTGTTGCAAAAGTATAAATTTTTTATCAACGCCCGAAAAATTCACGAAATTTTCATCGGTTCAGCGTAAAAAAAAACGTTGTTGAAAACTAATTAGTTATAATAGGTCGATAAAAATATTTTTCCGGCTAATTTTGTTTCGGTGAGTGAACAGCAGGGCCTTAGCCCTAACTTACTGTTTTTCAGTATATTGTTCTCTCATTTCGTTCTTTTTATGCCAAAAGGTGTTAATGAGTAACTTTTGGCTTTTCATTGACACAAATATACGTGTTATTTATTTGATATACAAATATTTAACACGTATTTTGTGTTTTTTTTTATTAAGAGAACAGAGAAGAAAAACCACAGCAGCCGAAAAGGGCAAAATTATCGTTTACCGCATCAAAAGCGTTATCGCAAAGCGTTTTCCGGAACTTTTCAGGCTCTTTAACGAGCTGGAAGACAGTCGAAAACGCACCGGTAATTCAATGTCCGAAATTGTAACGGGGGCCTTGTTCATGCACCTGCTGAAAGAGGGCTCGCGCAATGCATACACCAACGACCGGTGCGATGCCATCTTTGCCAAAAATTATTACCGTCATTTTAAATTGCGTTTGCCCCATCCCGATACAATCGACGAGGTGATGCGAACCTTAGAACCCGAACTTTTGGAGGAGCTCAAAGCCCAACTTATGGGCAGCCTGTTTGAGCAAAAGGTGTTGCGCCACTTCCGGTTTCTTGGCAAATACTACTTTGTGGCCGTTGATGCTACCGGGATGCACACATTCGACCATAAACACTGCGACCATTGCCTTACAAAAACTTCGAAACATGGTGTTACTACCTGGTTCCATTACGTACTTGAGGCCAAATTGGTAACCTCCTCGGGGCTTGCCATATCGCTGGCCTCTGAATTTATCGAAAACCAACCGGGGCGTGATTATGAGAAACAGGACTGCGAACAAAAAGCGTTTGCCCGGTTGGCCGCTAAAATCAAAAAGTACTTTCCCCGTTTGCCCATCTGCATACTTGCCGATGGGCTCTATCCAAACAAAACGATGTTCAACATCTGTCGGAACAATAACTGGAGGTTTATCATCACCCTTAAAGACGGGAATTTGAAAACCTTCCATCAGGAAGTGGAACTACTGCGTGGCACCCAAAAAGAACAGCAAGTTTACCGGGCCGACAAAACATCGCGTACCAGTTTAACATACAGATATTTAAATAATATTGAATATGAAGGGCATAGCTACTCGTGGGTGTCGTGCGATGAACACAAAACACGGCTGACGGATAAGTTGGAGGAAACGCAACGGTTCGTTTACATCACCGACATTAATCAAACACCCGGCATTATTGTAAGTTGCGCCGATGGCGGACGGTTGCGGTGGAAAATCGAAAACGAGGGTTTTAATACCCAGAAAAACCTGGGATACGTGTTGGAACATAAATTCTCACGGGTATCGTACACCGCCATGCAAAACTACTACCACTTGCTCCAGATTGCCCATGCCATAAACCAGTTTGTCGAAAAAAGTGCCGATATGGTTGAATTATTAAACCAGCACTCCAAGCAAACCATAAAGGCTTTATGGAAAGAACTGATAACGTATTTGAAAAGCATACCCTTCAGCCAGGAACAGTTATTGATATTCTTGTCCGATTGAAATTAATGAGTACGGTGTGGAAACCGTTGCGGAAAGTCCCCGTTCCCGAATCCGGGGGTCATCAAAATAAAAAAGAAAGGAGGTAACACAGAAAACAAAATGGCGGAATTGAAAATGTTGGTAAAACTTGCCAACAGATACTTTATTGCCCTATAGTAAGGCACATAAACAAACTGACAGAAAATATTTATTCCCTGAGTTGTTGCATTCTTTGTCAATTGTTTGATAAATACCAAATTATTTATACTTTTGCGCTTCCAAAAATTTTGGAAAATAGTTATTAATAATTTAAAAATTAGTTGATTATGTTGAATCAGTACGAAACCGTC
>DATITY010000373.1:0-1922 GCA_035467235.1 Draconibacterium sp.
AGCATTGCTTTATCGCCAAATTGCTGGTACGATTCCCAGGCGACCGTAATTCCGGCACTTCCCCACAAAATTCCGCCAAAACCGGCACTCAGCGGTGACACATCCATAAAACGGCCGTCGGTGCGCTGGTCGTCGCGCATTCCCTGCAAATGGCGTTTTAGAAACTGGGGTTCGTTGGCAAGGTACGTTGCGGTGCGCGAAAAAACGGAAATATCGCCGTTCCAACCCATCCGTTCGTTTCGTTGCGGACAGTCGGTTGGGATTGACACAAAGTTGCCCCGCAGCGACCATGTAATATTTTCCCAGAGTTTATTCACTTTCGGGTTCGATGTTTCATATTTCGAAGCCAGTTCTTTTACCGAGCTGATTACCAATCCCTTTACCGATTCCAGCGGAAGCGCTTTTTCAATTCCCGTAATCTCGATAAACCTGTATCCGTGAAAGGTAAACCGTGGCTGAATCACCTCGTTTCCGCCTTTCAGCACATAAATATCCTGAGCCATTGCCGCACGGATATTTTCGAGCATTATCATCCCTACATTTTTACCGTATTCAGCCAAATCGGGGTATTTTACCTCGGCGTAACGCAGTGTTATTTTTTGACCTGCAGCGCCGTTCGTAATGGTAATCTGCGGAATGCCGACCATGTTTTGCCCCATGTCGTACACAAAAACTCCGGGCCGAACTTCTTCGACATTGATTGCCGAGAGTTCATCAACTATTCCCGCATTTTCACCAAACTGGCCGGTGAGCGAGAGTTTGTCAAAGTTTTTATCAGGCTGAATATTAGATGACGAACTTTGTTCGATGAAGCTGGTTCCTTCAACCGGCACACCCACTGCTTTTTTCCAGCGGCTGTCGTCAAATCCGGGTTTGTTCCAACCGGCAACTGTAGCTTCTTTCGATGCATCGTAAACCTCGCCTTGAAAAAAGCTGCCGTAAACCACCGGTCCATCGTTATAATACTTCCAGGTTTCTGGTTTAGTAGTGATTGTTTTCGTTGTTCCATCGGTGTAGGTAATTACCAATTTGGCGAGCAACGACTGCCGGTCGCCAAAATAGTTCCAGTTTTCGCCGCTGTAGGTGATGTTTCCACTCCACCAGCCTTCACCAAGCATCGCCCCAACCGCATTTTTACCGGGTTTGATATTGGTTGTTACATCGTAAGTTTGGTACAAATGGGTTACGTAATATTCGGTAAGTCCGGGATTGAAATAATCATTTCCGATTCGTTCGCCATTGATGTACATTTCGTAAATGCCGCGTGCTGTGACGTATAATCGTGCACCGGCCACTTTTTTATCTTCTGTATTGAATTCGGTCCGAAGCATCGGCATCGAATTTTTGCTGGGGTCGGCAAGAATGACTGTACCTGTTTTTCCACCTTCAACCCAATAAGCATTGTTGCTGATTTTTAATCCAGCATTGCCTGAGAAAATGCCTTTGTAAGTTGTTACATTTCTTAAATCTTCAGCAAAAAGCAGGTTCGACGGTTTTCGGAAATTGCGGATTTCGAGTTTTGAAAAACCGGCTTTCTGACCGGGTTCCAACGCAAAGCCAATTTCGGCAACCACCGGAAAACTGATGTAATCGTTACCATATCCCACCGGATTGAGGTTCAGTTTTGTACGACCGAAAGAAGATGGGTTGGATTCGGTGGGTTGGGTGAGTTTGTGTGTGTCATCATTTCCATCGATAAAAATATCGAACAGCCCGAAAACAGCTTCAGCATAAATCTGATGTGGTGCATATTGATTTGTGTTGTTTATGATGGTCGCAGGAATATCAAAGGTTTTGAAAGGTTTGTCAGCCTTGTCGTCGGGATGATAACCCACACGGTAAATGTGCAGTTGAGCCAGCCCTTTTTCTGAACTGTCCACTTTCGAAATGTCGATTTCAAATTTCACAAACGACGCATTTCG
>DATITY010000374.1:0-2415 GCA_035467235.1 Draconibacterium sp.
GTCGCGAAAATACACAGTGCTGTTGTAAAAGTATTTTTCCTGGTTAAAACCCCCCGCATAATACGAATAATCGCCCCAAATAAGGTTTGCCGAAGTTGAAACATACCATTTTTTACCAGCCGCAAAAACCGGGTTTACAAAATACTGCATTTGTTTATTTTTAATGGGGAAAGTAGTTAATTCGCCCCAGTACACCTGCTCTTCGCGGTTGATACCGAGAAAAGTAAAACTGTGATTGATGCTCACTCCAGGCGCAACGCGGTGGCTTACATCAACCGATTCGAAATGATAGTTTTTCAGATAAAATGCATCACCGTAATTGTTGCCCACACCCGCCGTTTCGTGGTTGTCCGACTGTGTCAAATCATCAAAATCGGGATTAAAAGTGTATCCGGCTTCCAACGCAATCCGTGTCAGTTTTTTGGGGTCAAAGCCAATTTTTTGCTGAAGGTTTTCCGTAAAATTTTGGGCATATTTCAGTGCCTCTGGAGTTCGGCCTGAATACACCAAACTGTAATACAAATACTCCTGCAACCATTCAAAACTCTGGTCGTTTTCCCAGGCCCTCAAAAAATAGTCAGATGCTTTTCGGTATTTTTTCAGGTTAAAATATGCAATGCCGGTACGTGCCTGCAAGTAAAAAAAATCGATTCCCTGGCTGCGCGCTTCATCAGTAAAATCAATGAGTTCAGCCCATTTTTGCTGTTCGTAAAGTTCATACGACTTTTTATCGACTTCGGCATAATTCAATTTTTGCTGTGCCGACGCCGCCATCAAAAGAACAAGTAAGCATGTTGTTAATCCATATCGTTTCGACATATTATGCGGATTTTTGCATCATTTAATTGAACTAAAAGCTGGAAAACATGGTCCTGCGAAATTTTTATTCCGATTTGAAATTTCCTGATTTCCCTTCCTGCCATTTTTTGCGAAACCTTTGCTTCCATTTCGATATCGCCCGACAATAAAATGTCGCCGGCTTCCTTAATTGTAAGTTGGTATTCAGCTTTCAAAAACAGAAAAACGGGAGCCACAAAATCCTGTAAAATTTTTGGTACTCCGTTAAACATGAGATTTACCGGAATGGTGTCGGCAATTTTGCTATTGGGCTGAAAACCCAGTGGCACCTTAAAAAGCGAAACAAAAAACCAGTACAATGCCGTGTATTTCTTCCCCGTGAAATTGGTGAAATAATGCAAATCGCCGTTGTTGTAAAGGTAAGCCAGTCCGCCATCTTTTTCACAGCGGATGGTTGTGTTGTTGTACACGTCGGTTTCCACTTTCCACAAAAAAGAACCCGCAAGTTTTTGCCATATAGGTTTTGCCGAATCTACCTCAACCTCAACTTTAATTTGCTGACCGGGAATAAAATGCAGCGCTGCAGCCAGCGACTCGTTTTTTGACGGGTTCACAACAACCTCGTTATTTCCGGGATAACAATAGTTTTTCAGGTTGAAATTGTTATCCTCTTTCAGCAAATAGTGACCAAACGGGTAATCGAGCGTTGCCGAACCAATGTGTGGCGTAACCTGAAACTGAAAATGAAGGTGCGGGTAAGGCGAACGGCCAGAGTTGCCGCAGCGCCCCAAAAGTTCCCCCTTTTTCACAACATCGCCGGGTTTTACTTCGATGGAATGGTATTTAAGGTGACTGAGTTTGGCATATAAATAATCGTTGTGCTTGATAATTACCGTGTTTCCCCAGTTGTTTTTTGTGTTTACATCGGCAATTATATTATCGTGAATGTGGTTCACAACTTCAATCACAGTGCCGTCGAACGGTGCCAGAACCGCTTTTGTATAACAAAAATAGTCTTCCGGAAAATCGCCCGAACCCCTGAACTGCCTGCCACTGCGGTCAGTAATGATAAAATCCCACGCATGACGCCACGCACCTTTGTGTGTATGTTCGCCGTTGTGCGCCTGGCTCACGGTCCACTCGCCAAAAAATGGCAGCGATGCCGAAACCGGGTAGGCCACCGGAAAACGTTTTAAATTACCAGAATACAGATAAAGATTTTTTTCGGGTTTGCCCAACTGAACAGGTGTTTCCACCAGGTATTCCGAGCGTTTTTCGCGTAGTTTTAAAGCGTACAAAAACATAAGCACAACCACATTAAAAGGCAGCGAATACGGCGAAATTCTGAAAATGAGAAAGATTTGCTGGGTGCTGGTGGTGATTAAAACCACGGCCGGCAGCAACAAAATTATCCAGGCAAAACTTACTCTGCCGGGAACCAAATAATAGCCACCCAGCGCGATGGCCGTTAAAATGTAGTTAAACCCGATGAACGTGTAGCCCAGTGAATTGAATTCGATTCCTGTAATCTGATAAAACAGCCAGGCAACCGAATAACCCAGCATGGATAAGACAAATGTGATGCGCGAATAAATCAGCAACCCGATGGAAATGATG
>DATITY010000375.1:0-14768 GCA_035467235.1 Draconibacterium sp.
GCAGATTTCGCCCTGCTCGCCAGGCAAGCAAATTGCACCCGTTTCGTGATTTACAATTTTTACTTCAACATTTGGGAAATCGAAACCTACTGTTGTAGCGCGAACTTCAGCCGAATTGTGCGACCGGGTTGCTGTCATTCCGGGTGATGACTCAGTTAAACCGTAAACAATAATAATGTCTTTCATGTGCATTTTTGTCATCACCTGGTTCATGGTTTCGATTGGGCAAAGTGCTCCGGCCATGATTCCGGTTCACAAAGAACTTAGATCGAACATATCGAACATGGGATGATTTAGCTCTGAGATAAACATGGTTGGTACTCCGTGCAAAGCAGTACATTTTTCTTTTTGAACAGATGCCAATACCATCACCGGATCGAAATCTTCAGTAAAAACCATGGTTGCCCCGTGAGAAATAATGGCACAAACTGCAAGCACACAACCAAAGCAATGAAAAAGCGGCACACAAACCAATAATTTTTCGTCGGCTGTGGATTTCATGCACTCACCGGCGGAATATCCGCTATTTAAAATATTGTGATGCGACAGCATAACCCCTTTCGGAAAACCCGTCGTACCCGATGTATATTGCATATTAATTACATCGTGGCAGTTAAGATTTTCCTTTACACTTTCGAGATCAAGATCGTCAACATGATTGCCCAATAAAATGAGTTCAGTGGTATTATACATTCCACGGTGCTTCTGCTGACCAATAAATACAACATTTTTCAGTTCAGGGAAATTTTCGGAACGTAATTCTCCCCGGGGCTGTTCTTTTAATTCGGGAACCAAATTAAAAATCATGCTTACATAATCGCTGTCTCGATAACCGTCAACCATGCAAAGCGTATTAATATCGGCATCCTTTAATAAATATTCTATTTCTGTTAATTTGTAATTGGTATTAATGGTCACCAGAATAGCCCCTATTTTTGCAGTTGCGAACATAATTGTTGTCCAGTCAGGAACATTTTTTGCCCAGATTCCAACTTTATCCCCCGGTTTTATACCTATAAACAGAAGCCCTTTTGCCATTGCATCAACACGTTCATTGAACTCACCGTAAGAAAACCGGAGGTTGCGATCGGGATAAACAATGAAATCTCTGTCGGGAGTTTTGTATGCCCACTTCTCAAGCATTTCGCCCAGTGTCAATTCGAGTAATTGCATTTGTATGATTTATGAATCTTTTAAATAACTGCTTTTAAAGTTTTTAAACCGGATAATATACAATTCCAAGTATTTTGGCTTTTTGATTTGCTCCAGCATGAACATTATGAGCCACGATTGAATCCAAATAAATGCTGTCTCCTTCGTTCAGCAAATAAATTTCTTTGCCATAATTTATCTCCACTTTACCTTGAAGAACATATATAAATTCCTCGCCTTCGTGTGACGACAATTTGTAATCGGAATGGGCTGATGGCTCAATATCAATCATAAATGGCTCCATGTGCCGACCAGTTTTATCCTGAGCCAGTGAATAAAAACTCAGGTGCTCGCGTGTAGAATCGTCTTTGGTGGAAAAGCTCAATGCCGAATTTGCGGAACCTGCCCTAACCACCACCGGACCAATCTGATTCTGATCGTCGAGAAAGGTTCCGATGCGAACTCCCAATGCACGCGTTATTTTTATCAGATGTCCCAAAGACGGTACATTGCCTTTTTCTTCAATGCACTGTAACTGCTTCTCATCGAGATTTGCCTTTTGTGCCAAATCACTGCGTGAAATCTGTTTAAACTCGCGGTAATCTTTAATTTTAGACCCTAAACTGTTTTTGGTTTTCATTTTGAACTGTTTATTTACCCGTTACAAAATTAAATTTTGAATTGTTACTTCAGCAATAATACGTAAATAAAAAAGGTGCCCGAATCCAGGCACCTCTTCAAATATTTTAAATGATTTAATTTAAATCCAGCGAATATACCTGAAATCCTGACGGTGTGCCAGTTTTTCGTTTTTAGCGTATATTCTGAAGCCGTAATTGAAAGTTCCCGGATGATTTGGATGCAGATTATGTGTGTAACAGCAAATTGTTCCTTCGCAATTTTCTGCTAAAAGCTCAACCGTTTCTATAATCCTTGTAGGCTGTTTATTTTCGTTTTCAGTTATAACAAGTTCAAGACCAATTTCGCGGCACGATAAACCTTTTAAATCGAGATATACTTTCACCGGATATTCATCTCCGATTTTCATTTTATTGGTAATACCATCCGAAATTTCAACACTTTTTACTTCTATTGAATTCCAAACCGTACTAATTTTGAATTTCCAGGCTGCTATTTCCCTGGCCATTTTAAAATTATCAGCTTTTACCTTTTTTGAGCGGATAAACTGCGGATTGTAATAACGATCCTGATAATCACGAATCATTCTCGCAGTGGTAAAATTTGGAGCTACATGTGCCAGGGTATTTTTAATATATCCCACCCATTTTTCGGGTACACCATTACTATTTCGGGCATAAAACGATGGAACTATTTCTTCTTCCAGAATGTTGTAAATAGTTTCAGCATCCAACTCATCCTGAAAATCCTGAATTTCGAATGTTCTTTCAGCAGGCAAAGACCAGCCCGCATTTTTTTTATAACCTTCAACCCACCAGCCATCGAGAACAGAGAAATGCAAAGTGCCATTCATAACTCCTTTTTCACCACTTGTTCCAGATGCTTCCAGCGGCCGTGTTGGTGTGTTAAGCCATACATCAACTCCCTGAAGTAACATTTTGGCCAGATTCATATCGTAATTCTGAACAAACAAAATCTTTCCCCTGAATTCCGGAAGTTTTGAGATTTCAACAATATTTCTGATCAAATCCTGACCGGCTTTATCGGCTGGATGGGCTTTTCCTGCGAAAATGAACTGAACAGGATAATTTGGATTATTTACAATTTTTGATAAACGCTCTAAATTTCTGAATAATAAATAACCTCGTTTGTAGGTAGCAAATCGCCTTGCAAAACCAATGGTTAATGCTTTCGGATCCAATTTCCCCAACACTTCGGTTACCAATTTTGGGTTTTGGTGGCGCTTAATCCAGTTGTCTGAAAAACGTTCCTTTATATAACTGATTGATTTCAGACGCAGGATTTCACGAATATTCCAGATTTCACTATCTGGAACGTTGTATATATTTTTCCAGGCTTCAAAATCGAGTTGATTACCAGGAAACACCTCACCAAAGTATTTATTGTGAATTTCCTTCCATTCTGGAGCTGTCCAGGTTGAATAATGAACTCCGTTGGTAACATATCCTATTTCAAGTTCTTCTTCCAAAAATCCCGGATACAAATGTTTCAGAACCATTTTGCTTACATCGCCGTGTAACATGCTAACCCCGTTAATTCCCTGAGAAAGGTTACATGCCAAGTAACTCATATTAAAATGATCTTCGTTAACATTGGCTTTACCCAACATCATGAATTCATCCCAGGTTAAACCAATTTTTCCGGCAAAACTCTCCATATAATGTTTAAACATTTCAACATAAAAAGAGTCGTGACCAGCGGGAACCGGAGTATGAGTAGTAAAAATGGTTGATGACCTAACCACTTCTTTAGCTTCAGCAAATGTTAATCCCTTATTGCCTGTTAAATCGACAATTCTTTCTATACCGATAAAAGCGGCATGACCTTCATTGCAGTGAAATAAATCTGATTTATAACCCAGTTTTTCTAATGCTCTGATTCCACCCAAACCAAGCAGCATTTCCTGTTTAAGCCTGTTTTCGTTGTCGCCGCCATACAAATGATGTGTAATCGTTCTGTCGTGTTCTTCATTTTCAGGATGATCGGCGTCAAGTAAATATAGTTTTATGCTTCCAACTTTAACCTGCCAAACCCGGGCAGTTAAGTCTCTGCCAGGATATTCTACCTTAACTGAAATCCATTCTCCGTTAATGTCGAGTGCAGGTTGTACCGGAATTTTTGAAAAATGCTGAGCTTCATAATTTGCAATTTGCTCGCCGTTTATTCCCAATGTTTGTTTAAAATAGCCGTAACGATACAACAAACCAACAGCAACCAGATTCACTTTCGAATCACTGGCTTCTTTCAAATAATCGCCAGCGAGGATTCCAAGCCCACCCGAAAAAATCTTAAGACTGTCATGCAAACCATATTCCATGCTGAAATAAGCTATTTCAGGTCCTTCAGGTTTTTGTCTTTCATCAATATATTTTTTTAAAAGATAGGCTGCATGGTGCATTTTTGAAATAAAATGTTCATCTTTTTCCAGTTGAACAAATCGTTTGTAGCTTACTTCTTCCAAAAGTACCACTGGGTTATGGTTGCATTCTTCCCAAATTTTACCATCTATATATTGAAATAATTCCCGAACCTCAGTATTCCAAACCCACCATAAGTTTTTAGACAATTCTCTTAACGGGCTTAAACTTTCAGGTAGATTTGACTCTACAATTATCTTTTTCCAAACCGGTTCCAATACTTCCGGTTTTTCTATGAATCTTACTCCCTCTGATTTCATTCTGCTATTTTATATTCAAAATCTTACTAACAATTTGAGGTGCAAAAATATACTTTCTGCTTAGAAACAGCACAAAATGAATAATAAATTGAGGTTGAAATACAATGAAATAATATATATCGGGAAAAGTATTCCTGATTATCAACTACTTTTTTTTCTTTTTCCTCCCTTTTTGAAGCAATAAAATGCTGGCTTCCATTTTTTTGATTTTCTCTTCCTTTTCAATAATAATTTTCTGAAGTGAGGCAATTTCGTTGTCAATTTCATTTTCGGGAACAAGGCTATTCAGCCTGATTTTGAAATCGCTCAATACATTCATGTAATTGATAAATGCTTCGTATGGAGAATCAAATGGATTGAAATAACTGTGTACTTCGCCATCAGAAAATAATTTGGTTGACATATAATGGAAATGGTCGCTGACCTGCAGGAAATTCCAGTCTTTAATTAACTCAGTGTCGGTGCATTTAGCGATTTGTTGCCTGAGGTTGTATAATTTTTCGAAGGCTTCTTTTTGCATTCCGTTTCCGAGCCATGCTGTTAAGTCGCGTTCTTCGTCAGCCCATGAAATTGGATTTGGCACACTCACTGCTGAAATGGGTTGCAAATCATCAATCACTTCCGATGGTGTGGCAAATTTCAGTGCCGGATGGTTTGCTATTTTTATTGATAAACTTTCAATAAAATCAAAGATTCCGCTTTCTTTGGGTTGCCTTTCACCAAACGACTCGTAACTCAGAAACAGGTTAAACACTTCTTCCTTTGGATTTGCTTTTTCGAGCCAGTTAATAAATTTATCTGATGTAAGCGGAAATTCTGACCAGTTTGTATTTGAAAAACGAAAAGCAATATCGTCGCTGAGTTTAAAATTACGCATCAATACTTTTAATCGTGGATTGATAACATTTACATAAACATAATTAGGGCTTTTCCAACCAAGAACATGTTTTGCACCCTCGGTTAGTATGGCGTTGTAACCCATGTCAGCAATCTGAGCCCCAATTTCGTCAGAATAAATCATTTCAGTGTTTCGAAATACCCGGGGCTTCATCCCAAATAATTCAAAAATTAACAAATCGTGAAGTTTAACCTGATCTTCAAATATGGATTTATCTTTTAACGAAGAAAGTGAATGTGAATAAGTTTCAGAAAGAAATTCGACACATCCGGTTTTTGCCAGTTTTTGAAACGACTTAATTACTTCCGGTGCATAAAGTTTGAATTGTTCGAGTGCTAAACCGGTAATTGAAAACGCAACTTTAAATCTTCCATCCAGCTGATTGGCTAATTTCAGCAACAATTTGTTGGTTGGCAGATAACTTTTCAGTGCGATATTGCGCATTATCGATTCGTTGGTATAATCATCGTAATAATAATGATCGTTACCGATATCGAAAAAACGATAGCGCCGATGCCTGAACGGTTGATGTATCTGGAAAAACAAACAAACTGTTTTCATGAATCCTGTTTTTGTATGTTAAAGATTTAAAACCGACTTATAGACATCGGTTACTGCACTTGCCGAATTTACCCATTCCAGATTTTCAACTTCATGTTTTCCTTCTCTTTTGAAATGTGTTGCAAGTGCGCTGTAATTTAACAGCCCGTAAATTGCATCGGCCATGGCATACGTGTCCCAAAAATCAATTTTTATGGCATTCTCAAGAATTTCGGCAACGCCCGACTGGTTCGAAATAATAACAGGCACATTAAATTGCATTGCTTCAAGCGGCACAATACCAAACGGTTCCGAAACCGACGGCATCACAAAAACATCAGTCATACGCAACATCTGGTTCACATCGTTTCCTTTTAAAAAACCTGTAAAATGAAAATGGTCAGAAATGCCAAGCTCGGCAACGCGTGCAATCATCTGGTTCATCAGGTCGCCGCTGCCAGCCATTACAAACCTTACGTTGTTCATTTTTTTAAGTACCAGTTTGGAAGCTTCGATAAAATATTCGGGCCCTTTTTGCATTGTAATCCTCCCCAGAAAAGTGACAATCTTTTCATCTACACCCTTTTGCAGTCGTTTTTCCTTTTCATCAGTAACCGGCTCAACCGCATTGTAAACTACCGTGATTTTGTTGTGAGGAATACCATATTTTTCGATTATAATGTTTTTAGTGAGACCACTAACTGCAACAATACTGTCGGCCATTTCCATGCCTTCGCGCTCGATTGCATAAACCCGTGGGTTTACACTTCCTCCGCTCCTGTCGAAATCAGTTGCGTGAACATGAATAACAAGGGGTTTTCCTGAAACTTTTTTGGCTGCAATCCCTGCCGGAAATGTAAGCCAATCGTGTGCATGAATAATATCGAACTCGTAATCGCGGGCAATAATTTCGGCTACCAAAGCATAATTCTTAATTTCCTGAAATAAATCACATCCATAGCCTCCTGAGAATTCTATTTTATATCCCACGTCAGTGTGAACAAAACGTGTTTGTTTTGAATATTTCCTGCTTTTCAATGTCCAGAATTCCTCTTCGCCAACATATGGAACCATTCGCGATTCGACTTCGAAGTAATCTATTTTTTGCTGAACATCTTCAAATTTGATTTCCTTTTTGGAAATTGGCACCTGATTTGCACCAATTAACTGAGTTTCCGACTGTTCTTCATCTCCAAAAGCTTTGGGAACTACAAAAATTACCCCGACCTGGTTTAATTTTGCAAATCCTTTGGTTAAACCGTAACATGCGGTACCAAGTCCTCCGGAAATATGTGGCGGAAATTCCCACCCAAACATCAGTACCTTCATTATTAGTGTTTTTATTCTTTGTAATCCTGAATCATGTGAGTAGCGCGAACCACTCCTGCAACGCTCCAGGCCTGCGAAATCGCTCCTTTTGCCTTATGGGGTGGATTTCCGTTGTACATTTCAGACATGGTGCCGATGCAATGTTCTGTCATATCATCTTCAAAACCTTCCATAATTTGTTTTACAAATGGAAGTCCGCTTTTTTTGTGGATTTTTAAATAACCCTCAACAAAAAACTGTATTAACCATGGCCAAACGGCTCCCTGATGAATTGCAAGCTCTCGTTCGTTTGGTCCACCTTCAACAGCTCCTTTATAACGGAGATGATCGGGAGAAAGTGTTCGCAATCCGCGTTTGGTTAGCAATTTTCGTTCAGCCACGCTTAAAACTGATTTCTGCTGTTCATTGCTTAATGGTGAATAATCCATGGATACTGCAATAACCATATTCGGACGCACCGACCAATCGGGTTTCCCATCTTTTACCACATCGGCCAGATGGTCGTGTCCGCCATTCCAAAAAGTATTTAAAAAGGCATCGCCAACTTTTTTTATCATACCTTTCCATTGATCAACAAAATTCTGGTCGTCAGCCAAAGTTGCCAAATCAACCGCAAAACAAATGGCATTGTACCAAAGTGCATTAATTTCAACAGCTAAACCATCGCGTTGGACAACTGGTCTTCCGTCAACCGAAGAATTCATCCAGGTAAGCGGCGTATTTTCTTTTTGGGCATAAATCAAGCCCTCGCGGGTAGTGCCTACATATTTCAATGTTGAATTTTTATAGGCCTTCAGAATTTCCTGAATTGGCTCTCCGTATTCTTTCCAGACTTCTCTGGGGTGTTTATATTTTTTATAATACTGCATAATTGTCCAGATGAACCAAAGTGGGGCATCAGCAGAATTATAAGTCGGATTTTTTTGCTGAATCTGATCGGGGAAAAATCCATTTTTCAAATAGTGTAAGTAGGTATCAAGTACATTTTTGCAATTTTTTGGATCGTTTAACGATAAACACAACCCTGGCAATGAAATAAAGGTTTGCCGCGTAATACTGTCGTACCATGGAAAACCGGCAATAATGTCGGTTTCATTGTTTTTGTGCATAACAAACTGCTCGGCAGCATTGTCCAGTGAACTTAAAAAAGTACTTCGCTCATGGTGACTGTTTTCTTCTTTTGAAAATTGCTGCTTCAGCGAAACCGGAATTGCTTCTGTTGTTCCAGCGGCAAAAATTATACTTTCCCCTTTCTTTATTGGCAATTCAAAATATCCCGGAACAAACAGGTCTTCAAGATAGTCGTATCCACGGTGTAATTCTTTTAAGTATTCAATGTTGTAGTACCAGTCGGGGACTGGAATAAAGTCGGGTTTTTTGCTGAATTGCATGTACAGATTGGGATATTTTTCATACAATTTTATGTTGATTCCATTATCTGTCTTCCCGAACTTTCGGTTGGCGTACATATTGGCTTTACTTAACTGATGAATTTGCCGGAATGCCAAAAATGGTTTAAACCGCAGTTTAATTGGTTTGGCAGATTCAACAAGTGTGTATTTGATTAAAACCTGCTGTTCTTTTTCCACCAGCAATGGTTCTTTGGTTAGCACCACATTTCCAACACGATATGTGATTTTTGGAATCCTTTTAAATTCTACATCTCTGATGTATTTGTGCCCTTTGGGTTCATATGTTCCTCCCTGATAACGATGAATACCCAAATTAAACTCAGAACCATTCTCGATTATTGTTTCATCGAGTGATGAAAGTAAAACATGTTTTTCGCCTCCGAATTTACTAATGGGGCAAATCAATAATCCATGATATTTTCGTGTGTTACAACCGTTTATGGTAGTGCTGATATAAGCACCAACCCGGTTCGATCTTAGAATTTCCTTGTTTAAAGAATATTCAAGATTGATTAACTGCTCCTTGTCGAATCTAAGGTAACTCATAACTTAACAAATTTAAAGGTGTTAACTGGTATCATTAGTAAGAATAGCTTAATGCTCTTCAAATTTATGGTTTTATCATTAAAAAATTACTGTATTCGTTGTTCAATTTTGTTCTTTTCTGTTTTAAAATATTCTTTTTCAACGGTTAAATTTAAATTTACATTATTACTTTCCAGTTGGATTACCTCCGAAATCATATGATCCAAAAATCTTACATATTCAGGAGTATTTTCATGCAGTGGTTTATGATTCATTGCTTTAACAACTTTCTGTACCTGAACTGCAATCTGTTGACTTTCTTTTTCAATCAGGTTTGTTTGAAACCTTTCCCATATATGATCTATCGCTACCTCAGAAATATGAATCATATCTTCGGCGTAAAACCGGTAATCGCGCAGTTCGTCCATCACAATTTCGTAGGCAGGGAAATAGGCACAAAAATCGTCACCAAATTCCTTTGTCAATTCATCAATAGCCAAAAGCAGAACAGCTTTACTTCGCTGATTTTCAACCGCCCCGTCTTTCCAATGACGGATTGGACTTACCGTAAAAACAACTTTCAAAGACGGATTTATCTTTCTGATTTCCGCGAATATTTCCTGGTATTCCTTAATAATTTCAGCAACTGTTAAACGTAATCTTTCAAATTTACCTGCTGGTATTTTATGGCAGTTTGAAACTGTTTGCCCCGTTTCTTTGTACCTGTAAATCCATGCTGTTCCGAAGGTAATAAAAAGGAAATCAGCTTCTTTCAGAAATTCAGCCGAAGATTTTAGCCTGTTGTTGATGGCTTGTAAAGTATCCTTTTTGTTTGGAAATGAAAATTTTCCATGATGATGAAAACTGTGCCACAAACCACCGGCATGTATTAAATCGGAAACAGAAAACTCTTTGTCAGCAATAAGCATTCTCAAACTACACGCAACCGAAACCGGGTTATATAAAATTCCGAACGGATTAATATCAACATCATATTTCAAAGCTACCATGCGGTTCCCAACATTTTCAGTAAAGCAGGAACCCATAAAAATATTTTTATGGGAATACCCGGTTTTCCATCTGAATTTTGGGATTTCAACAACAGTTTGAAATTTTGACACATTCATTACTTTACTTTTGGAATATCTATTTTTTTAAATACCAGTGCTGTGCGTGCCGGTAAATACAGTTTCAAATAGTGCTGACTGGTAATTCCGGCAATCGGATGTGTGTAATAACCAATTTCTTCGTCAACCAAATCATTTCCGCCAAACCGACCGGAATCGGTGTTTAACATTACTTTATATTTCCCTGGACCGAGCGGAATTCCGTAATCGGTAAAGGATTGTACCGGGTTAAAATTGAACACAAACAAAAACAGTCCACGATGATATGCCAGCACGTTATCGGGTTTATTTTCCATTACAAAATCGACAGTTGGTATGGTAAGAAGCTTATTTTCAGCAATTAGTTGAATCATCTCTTTATCAAAATCATAAAGCCAGTGATATTTCAGATTGGGGTCTTCAGAAATACTCCACAGGCGGCGGCAATGTTTGTAAGACCACCCGTTTCCTGCCCGCGGAAAATCAATCCATTCGGGATGTCCAAACTCATTTCCCATAAAATTCAGATAGGCGCCACCAGCAGTAGAAGCGGTAGCCAACCGAATCATTTTATGAAGTGCAATTCCACGATCAACAATCATATTTGGTTGATCTTTCCTCATACTAAAATACATCTCTTTGTCGATGAGGCGGAAAATAATGGTTTTATCGCCAACCAGTGCCTGATCATGAGATTCGGCATAACTCACTACTTTTTCGTCGAGCCTTTTAGAAGTGAGCTGGTAAAATATTTCACCTACATCCCATTCGTCATCCGATTTCTCTTTAATCGTCTTAATCCAGAAATCCGGAACTCCCATCGCCATTCGATAATCGAAACCCAAACCTCCATCTTCAACCGGAAATGCCAGACCCGGCATTCCACTCATATCTTCAGCAATCGATAAAGCAGAAGGTTTTACCTGTTTTATCAGCTTGTTTGCCATCCTGAAATAGGTGGTTGCTTCGTGATCGACATTTGGACTGAAATAATCGTGGTAACTTGTAAATGCTATTCCCAAACCATGGTCAAAATATAACATGCTTGTTACGCCGTCGAACCGGAATCCATCGAATTTATATTCCTCGAGCCAATATTTAATATTGGACAGTAAGAAATGCAGTACCTCGTTTTTACCGTAATTAAAACAATATGAATCCCAGGCTGGGTGTTCTCCTTTTGCCCCTTCGTGAAAAAACTGAAAGCGTGTTCCGTCATAATTTCCCAAGCCTTCATTTTCATTTTTTACTGCATGGGAATGCACCAAATCGATAACAACTGCCAATCCCAGTTTGTGTGCATCATCAATTAAATGCTTCAGTTCGTCAGGCGTTCCAAACCGCGAGGAAGCGGCAAAAAAGCTGGAAACATGATATCCGAAACTTCCATAATAAGGATGTTCGGGAATGGCCATTAACTGAATGGTATTGTAACCATTTGACTTAATACGGGGCAACATTTTCTCGCGAAATTCATTGTAGGTGTGAACGCGTTCTTCTTCACCGGCCATTCCGATGTGTGCTTCATATATTAAAAGTGGTTCATTGTTTCTTTGAAAATTGGGATTTTTCCACTGATACGAATTTTCTGGCGCCCAAACCTGTGCATTAAAAATATGGGTGGTTGAATCCTGCACCACGCGCGTTGCCCAGGCGGGAACTCGCTTGCCGCCGTTAATTGCCCAATGCACAGAAAGAGCATATAAATCGCCATGCCGGAGCGCTGGTTCTTCAAGTTGCAACTCCCAAACCCCATGTTCTAAACTTTTAAATTCGTATTCTCTTCTTTCTTGCCAGTCGTTAAAAGTGCCGGTTAAATAGATGTGGGTTGCATTGGGTAACCACTCCCTGATAATCCAGCCGTTTTCAGTTTTATGCAAACCAAAATACAGGTATCCGGATGCAAAATCGGAAAGTGATTTTCCGGCAGTGATTTCCTTTTCTTTTGCATTGGCTTCTTTAATCCTGTTCGAAATAATTTCGGTAAACGGTTCTAACCATGAATCGTCTTTCACCAACTTTGGAATATTCCTGTTCATAATTGTTTTTTGATAAAGATAACTAAACGGGGACGAACAATGATGTGAATTTATCAAAAAGAGCGGAAATTTTTAAATGTGGAATGAGGGAAGAGGGGAAATGTCAAATGATTTTAAATTTGCTAATAAACAAACTCAATATTATCTACCCAGAAAACCGTTTCGGTGGAACCGGTAAAATAAACGCCTTCATAACTGGAAGTAAAATAGAGAATTGCATGAGTTGGAGTATCATCGGGTTTTCCCCAACCTGTTTCAACCAGCGGAACCATTTTACCTTTCGAGTTTTTCACATAAACCTCGCTGACTCCGGGAATTAATCCCATTGTTTTCGGGTCGTATTCAGGCAAATGTGTTATATCGCCATAAGTAACCGGAAATACGGCACCGTTAATCCATTCACTCACTTTACCAGTAAAAAACTGCCGGGCTCCGCCGATTCTTGTGGCAAAAACATTTCCATCTTTATCTTCCCAACGTTTTTGAAGTATCAGGGCAAAGTCGGCTTTGTCAGTTCCTTCAACAGGCTTAACATTATAAACGGCATTCACCCGTTTTTGACCAACATTGTATTTGTAATCAAATTTTACAGCTTTTGGTTTTTTATTAAAAGTGATTCCCTGACTTACATTTTTTAACGGGTCTTTTACGCCCTTTACCGGTTCAATCATTTCGCCAACAAACAAAGTACCTGCAATTAAAACCTCTACTTTCATTCCAACAATATTGTCCTTTCTGATCCCGGTTTCCAGTCGGCAACAATATCCACTGCCTCGCTTTTCCGGGAAAACCCTTGTGTTTCCAATGTCCAGAACCATTTTCGAATAAATATTGGTTGTGCCCCACGGAGATTTTGGGTCTTTTAAGTTAGTGTCATAAAAATCAGAATATGGATCAATTTTGCCAATACCATAAAGTTCGATGGTTTTGCCACTTAACAATGACGACTCTTTCACTTTCCGGGCATACCAGAAATCGAGCGATGAATAGTTCAACTGGCCCTGATTATCGGTAAAAGGTGAAGCGTTGCTTTGGGAAAATACCTGTGCAGAATTTAATAAAAAGCCAAGCGCAATGATTACAGTTGCGATATATTGTAAAGTATTCTTCATCTGATAATTTATTGTGCCTGTTTTTAAACGATGTAAAAGTATTATGCTTAAACTCTTTCTGATTTTTGAAGGCGCAAATTTAATGGAATATTGATCTTAAAGAAATTCATTTGATTGGATTTATTCCAATTAATTTTCAAGTTTGCGGTTCCAAACAATTTTTTACTGAATTTGTTTTGTTTCAAAAAAATCAATCGCTAAAATGAAAAAAACCGGATTTACTACAACCTCCCTTAATGTTCCTTATTCGAAAAAAGATCCGCACAATGCTTTGCAAATGCCACTTTACGAAGCTGTTGCATTTGAATTTGATTCGGCAGAGCAACTTGAAGCCAATTTTAAAGGCGAATATATTGCCCATGTTTATTCACGTACATCGAGTCCAACTGTGGAATATTTCGAACTGAAACTGAAAGCGCTCACCGGAAGCCATGCGGTTTTGGCGGTAAGTTCAGGAATGGCTGCAATTTCAGATGCTTTGTTTGCCATAACAAAAGCAGGTGATAATATTATTTCGGGAGACCGGTTGTTTGGACATACTTACGCGCTTTTTCAGGATACACTGGCCGGACTTGGCATCGAAACCCGTTTTGCAGATTTAAATGTGGCTTCGGAAATTGAAAAGCTTATTGACCCGAAAACCCGTGCCATTTATTTTGAAACCGTTACCAACCCGCAACTCGAAATTGCAGACATTGAAATGCTGGCTGCAATTGCGCAAAAACACAACATCCTTTTAATTGCCGACAGTACAATGACACCACCTAACGTTTTCAGATCCGGAAAATTCGGAGTGAACATTGAAGTGGTTTCAACTACAAAATACATTTCTGGCGGGGCAACTTCGTTTGGCGGCGCCATTATCGACCATGGAAATTACGATTGGACAAAGAATCCCAATCTTTCAAAGTACACCGAAAAGTTTGGAAAGAATGCTTTTATTGCCAAACTGCGTAAAAACATTTACCGAAATACCGGAGGAAGTATGGCGCCGCAAACCGCCAGGTTGATGATTCAGGGTTTGGATATTCTGGAAATAAGGGTTCAAAAATGTTACCAGAATTGTATGGTGCTAGGCACATTTTTGGAATCACTCCCAAAAATAAAACGTGTGGATTATCCGGGGTTAAAATCTGACTTAAGGTTTCAACTGGCTGAAAAATACTTTAACGGAATCCCAGGCACAATCATGACATTTGATTTGGAATCGAAAGCAGCCTGTTTTGCTTTTATGAATAAACTGCAAATCATTCGCCGGGCAACCAACCTGAATGATAATAAATCGCTGATAATTCACCCGCACTCAACCATTTATGCC
>DATITY010000376.1:0-3824 GCA_035467235.1 Draconibacterium sp.
TGGATATTTCAATTCTGTATTAATAAATCGTTTATCATAAATCGTTATCAATCTTTAATCGAAAAACTATCATTATTCTACAATTCTTTTCTTTCTCTTTCTCCGCCAACTGGCGGAAAGGTCGGGATGGGGCTTTTTTTATAATTTCAGTTCCTCCAGCAATTCAATGTATTTTTCAATACCAGCGAGAATTTCGCTTTTGTAAATATACTCATCGGCGGTGTGGGAGCGGGCCGAGTCGCCGGGACCCATTTTCACCGAAAGAAAAGGCATAATTGCCTGATCGGAAGTGGTTGGAGAACCATACAACCCAATCCCCTTTGATTTTGCCAGTTGCGCAAACGGGTGCTGTTCTGAAATGCCCGAAGAATTCAGCCTCACGGAGCGTGGTTTCACTTCCGATTCTATTACACCGGCAATAATTTCAGCTACATCTTTGTTCAGATAATACTCGTTGGTGCGAACATCAACCACAAAATGGCAAACATCGGGAATTACATTGTGTTGAGTTCCTGCTTCAATCATGGTTACTGTAATCTTTACCTCACCCAAAACATTAGAAACTTTTTCAAATTTGAAATTGCGCAGTTTCTGAATATCGTCAATCGCCTTGTAAAGCGCATTTTCTCCTTCATTACGTGCAGTGTGACCTGATTTTCCGTGGGCGTAACAATCCAAAACCAGCAATCCTTTTTCTGCAATTGCGACTTCCATTTTTGTGGGTTCGCCAACAATGGCAAATTCGATTGGGGCAATTCTTGGCAAAACAACTTCCAGACCCCGTCTTCCCGATATTTCTTCCTCGGCAGAGGCAACATAAACCAGGTTAAACGGCAAATTATCGCGATGATAAAAATGAATGAAAGTAGCCAGCAGCGCTACAAGCGGCCCACCGGCATCGTTGCTTCCCAGTCCAAAAAGTTGATCGCCTTCTTCAACAGGCGAAAACGGATCGATTGTGTAACCCTTTGCCGGTTTCACGGTATCGATGTGCGAATTCAGCAAAATGGTTGGTTTTTCTTTCGAGAAAAATTTATTAAAAGCCCAGGTGTTATTGTCAATGGTTTTGAATGGAATTTTTTCTCCGCTTAAAAAATCACGCATTACTTCAGCAGCATTTTCTTCTTCTCTGCTGAAAGATTGGGTTGAAATTAAACGCTTTAACAATTCGATATACTTTTTCATAATTTATAATGAAAAGAAGAGCAAAGGTCGTAAAAAAATCATTTTGTTTTGAGTGTCCTTCATTTTAACTTGACATAGATTTTATTGGGTTGACTACTTTTAAATTGGGTTTCGAAGTACTTCCTTATTTCTTATTCCATTAAATTTTCGGAGATATTTTGAATTCAAAATCCCCCATTAATAGTGAAAATTAGTATTTCTTGAATAGTCATGCAATTAAAGGGGGACAATCAACGAAGTTTTGCAGGTATTTCTTTGGGACTTGTCCCCCTTTGAATTTCCATTATTTAATGAAAATATTTTGAGAAAATATTGTGTGGGTTTTATTCAGTTAAATGATAATTAATGAACATAACGATTATGACTGTTACCAAAACAATGATGACAGCAACATAATAATTTTTGGAAATTGAGAATCTATGGATGAATGTTTTCTTTGTTTCAATTGGAACATTTTCAACCGGCTTATGTAATCCTTTGAGGGATTCACCAGGTGGATATCCATAATAATTGTGATAACACCTGTCGAAATAGGTGACACTACCAAAGCCTACCTTATATGCAATTTCTGAAACCGTACCCGCTTTTTGCCGAAGCAGTTCCTTTGCCCTTTCCAATCTTGCTTCCCGGATGAATTTACTTACTGATTTATTCACCACCGATTTTACTTTGCGATGCAGGGTGATACGGCTCATTCCTAGTTCTGTTGCAAGCTCATTGACGCCAAATTTTGCGTTATGCAGATTGGCATCGATAATATCAATCAGCCTTTTCACGAATTGTTGTTCAGAAGATGAAACAAAGTCCATTTAGCTTGCAGTTTAATTCATTATCCTGAGTTGAATTTGACTGCAAGAAGTTACGAAAAATTGGCTGGATACACAAATTTTATTAATGTGTATCCGATTGAAATTCAGAAATCAGTTTAGTGCAATTTTTGTGGATAATTTGGAATAACCTATTGGGAATTTTGAAAACCGGAAATCGGATTAATAAGCTATGAAGCTTGCAACTTCATAGCGCATTGATAATTAAATTGAAGCCAAACTAATTACCATAATTTAAGATGATATAACCACTGTTTATGGTTGTGTTCCAAAGAAACCTCTTCTCCGGTTATCGCATTGATTTCATAAGTTTGGGTGCAAACTATTCGGGTACCCATATTGCCTTTAATGACTAATTTTGCCCTTGCAAGAATTACATCAGGATCAGGTGTAATAAAGCTTTCCTGTTGAATTAAATTAACCATGAATGTTTCATCAGATGTACTTGATGTTACATTAGTACAATGTATATTTATTTTCACTCCAGTTGGGTTTCCAAGTTTATCCAACTTTAAAACGACATGCAAAGTGCTGGTTCCTGTCAGGAATCCCAATTCTGGCGAATAATCATCCCATATTGTCCATTCAAAATTGAGATATTTCTCAGAAACAGATTGTGATTGCACATTGAAAGAAGAAAAAAGCACAATAGCAAATGCAAAAAGGAAAATTTTTAGTGTTTTCATAATCGTAAATTTTAAAAGTTAATAATTGATTTTTGCTACATCAATTTCGACAAAAATCAAGTGCAACGAATAGCACTTATGTTTCAAAATGTTGAAATCCTGTTTCAAAAGTTTGCACTTATGTTTCATACAGTGAATTTTTGTTAATTGGAGGCTTTTTTCTGATTTTGTCCCCCTTAGAATATTGATAATTTGCAGGATTACTGCCATCAATTTCAAAGTGACTGTTCCAGTGAAAATTCGAAGGGATTTTGGGGGATTTTGAAACTAAAGATAACAGTTTTAGGTTAACTATTATACCTGTTTCTTAAAACTTCCACCTCATTTTTACCCACAAATCATCACCCAGTTCCCACCATTTGTCGATTACAGAGCGTGCAACCGTATTGGAGTAATCGGTTAAATACTCCTGGCAGAGTTGTGTATTTTTCCCGGCTTTGAGATTCTTTTTATCCTGTTCGAGCAATTCTGCTGCTCTTTTTTCAATAAAATCGATTTCACCAAAAACCTTGTTTTCTTCTTTTAAAACTTCCGGTTCCAAAGCTGCCTTACCGATTGGCCAGTTTACCAGTGCCAGCCGGTTAGTGCGACGAAATGCCCATAACGCTGACTCGCGGCTGAAATGATCCTGCCCGCAAAAGTTAAAGCTTCCGGGTAAATTCAGGTTTCCGCAATAAATGGGTATCCGCGGACTTAAACGTGGCACATCGAAACTAAAAAACAGACGGCCACCAATTTCGTCGGGTAAATCTTCGCGCAACTGGGCAACCCATGAATAGGCGCAAAACTGCACCGAAATCGGACGAAAGAATGCAACTGCATCTTTTTCGAGCGAATTGAGTAAGTCTCGTTTTTCGATGGCCATCCACGGATGTGCCGCCGGACTTACAATGGTATCAATCACCTCTTTTCCATCAGCATCTTTGCTTTTTGTGGGTACTTTCAGGTTTCTGATCATTTCCCATTCGGTTCCATCGTAGGTTGTGCGGTACAATTCCAATACCTTTTTTACATTCAGTTTCTTCTCCTGTTTTACCGAAAACGGGAGTTCAGCACTATCATATTTCAGGTTTAAACCGGGAGCCAGCGTACTGAAAACAAAGTATTCGCGGATGTTAAATGGTTT
>DATITY010000377.1:0-20471 GCA_035467235.1 Draconibacterium sp.
CAACGCCATTAAATGAATTGTATCTCTGTTTCTGGTATTCAGCAACACCAACTGCAGAAACATTTGTTGATGTGCATAATGTTTCTGCAGTTGGTGTTTCTGGTATTCAGCAACACCAACTGCAGAAACATTATGCACATCAACAAATGTTTTATTGAAAGATATAATATTCTGAGCATTCCAGCGGGTGTAAGAATCGTATGAATTTTGGACACGTCCTTTTACACTCTGACCATCTCCGTGCAATGCATTATAATAAAGCAAACCTTCAGAACCATTTCTGTCGATCCCCATCTGAAATTTGTAATTCAACCCCGGAACGATATCGAACGATGCATATGCATTTCCTATTGCTCGCAGGTTTTTGGTATTAAATTTATTCTTATCAAGCGTATAGATGATATTCGGCAGGTTATCGTCGATGGTTTGCAGGTTTTTCCACTTGCCAACCAAACCAGGAGCATCAAAGTCAATGTTGTATCCTGTCGGATGATCCGGATTCATAACCGGTGTATTGGGCAATTGCCTGATTGCTGAAAAAATATTTCCTGAAAGTGAATTTTCACCGGTATTCATGCCAGCATATTCACTTTGGGTTACTCCGATATTGGCGCCAATGGTCAGCCATTTTTTTACTTTCTGATCCATATTGGCCCTGGCTGAGTAACGAACCATTTCGTTAGGTTTGCTTACCCCTTCCTGGCTGGTGTAACCTAAAGAGAAATAATAGCTGTTCATATCGGTGGCGCCTGACATCGAAAGGTTGTGGTCTTGCTGGAAAGCATTTGAGCGTAAAACCTCTTTTTGCCAGTCGGTATCAACTCCTCCGTCAACAGCTATTGCAGTTTGTGCCTTGTTTGTTCTTTTTTCATTTGCAATTTCGATGAACTCTTCCGCATTTAACAGATCAAACAAGTTAACAGGTTGAGCAATACCAAGATAATTGTTGTAAGTAACCTTGAATTTACCTTTTGCGCCTTTTTTGGTGGTAATCAGCATAACTCCATTTGCAGCACGTGAACCATAAATTGCGGTGGCCGAACCGTCCTTAAGAATTTCAACTGATTCAATGTCTGCTGGATTTATGTCGGTCAGCGCATTATTTGAAGCGTATCCGCCTAAATCACCTGTTGCTACCGGAATGCCATCAACAACAACCAATGGATAAGTTCCAGATGTAATTGAACCAATTCCCCTGATTCTAATTCGCGGAGCAACTCCCAAAACGCCATTAGTTGATGTAACCTGAACCCCGGCAGCACGACCTGCCAGTTGCGATTCAAGACTCGGTGCAGCCAATGATTTCAGTTCATCTCCCTTCACCTGACTGATTGCACCGGTTACTTCCCGCTTTTTTTGTGTTCCATATCCAACAACCACAACTTCATCAACCGAGAAGACGTCGGTTTCCATTGAAATGTTAAAACTGGTTTGGCTGCCAATTTCAACTTCAAGGTTTTTCATACCAATAAAACTGAAAACAAGCGTTTTGGCATCACTCGGAATACTTAATTCGAATTTACCATCGAGATTTGTTACAGTTCCAAGGGTTGTCCCCTTAACCGCAACAGAGACACCCGGTATTGAAGTACCGTCCTCCTTACTGGTTACCGCACCCGAAATACTCTTTGTCTGAGCATTCGCAAATTGCATTCCTGCGATTAAAATGCAAATTAAAAACAGCGTTAGTTTTTTCATAGAAAAAATTTTTGATAATTAGAATTAAACAAATTATTAAATCTATCTGGCATTCGATTTTATTAATTATAAATAACCAATGTTAATCGAATCTCTTAACTGCTAAAGTAATTTTTTATATTTAATTTACAAAAAAAATTAAAATTTAGCTTAATTCACCCTGTTTTTGTTAATAATCGTTAATAAATAAGGGGCAACTAAAAATAATAATGAAATCATCATTTTCTGCAATTAAAAACATGTCATCAAAAAGAATAAAATGACGGAATTATTTCCTGACATATATTTTTTTAATCCTACCTGCGAATATGCTGTTGCCAATGGAAATGCAAACTGGCAGCCTAACCGCATATTACAAAAAATGGAATTTGACCTTTCTGCCTTACCTCTGTTTTTTGCTCAAAAAAATGATTACGTTTTGGTAGAAAAAATACCATCAGCAGAATATGTTGAATCTCTGCATCAGATTGAAATCACAATTCCAAAATTTATTTTGAAGAATGATGCAATAAAAAGCCCGGGGTTCATTGAACTTTCAAAAAACAAACTCCTCCCCTGGGGTTGGAGTCCTTCTGCGCATAAATTTCTCTCGTCATTAAAAGAATCGTGTTCGGATGAGTTTCAGCATTCATCTGTTTTTAACTGGAAACCTGAGCATCGTGAAATAATTTCTAGAAAATTTGCAGCAACAATTTTAACTCAACTTCAGGCAACAGTTAACGCTGATTTTATTTTGCCAGTTGAACTTTCACCAAAAATTTGCGTTACCCGGAATGATTTTGAAACCGCGATTCAGCAATGGGGAAATGTTATGATTAAAGCCCCGTGGAGCAGTTCGGGACGAGGATTGCAGCCCATTACTAAAACGCCGGTCCACCCAAAGGTTTGGGAAAAAGTACTGGGAATTGTAAATGAGCAGGGTTACGCCATAGCTGAACCTTATTTACATAAGATACTCGATCTCGCTTTTCAGTTTGAAATAAAAAAAGGGAAAGCTGAATTTTTGGGAATCAGTAATTTTTACACCAACAAAAAAGGACAGTACGAAGGAAACTATTTAAACGGATTACCTGTGAATACTGAAAAACTTATTTCGGAATTTGCTGATTTTGTTACCGGAGAAATATGTCAGCCAATTATAAATGCAATAGAAAACAGCGAAATGTCAATTCTTTATGAGGGCGTTTTTGGTGTGGATTTGCTTATTTATTCAGATGAAAACAACAGGCTTAAAATTAATCCCTGTCTCGAAATAAACGTTCGTTATACTATGGGATTGCTTGCGCTTCGGCTTGAAAAACTGATTTATCAAAAGGAAAAAGGAATTTACCGTACCTTTTATCAACCGGGGACTTCATTTCATGCCTTTAAAAAAGAGATGGATAAAAAATACCCGTTAAAAATTACAGGGAACAAAGTTGAGTCCGGATTTTTTGCCCTGACAGAAGCAGCCGAAGACAGCTTATTTGGCGCTTACCTGCTGGTATAAAAATGTGATTTAAAAAAATTATCTCCATGAAAGTTCATTTTCGTCAAAAAGTATAATTCTGTTTGATTTTTCGTATTTTTAAGGTGCTTTTATACCTGTTTGACAACAATCTAACATTATAATAAAATGGAAGAGTCTGAATCAAAACCTGCTTCTGCAAAAAAGATTTCAAGGAAATTTTACAAAAAAGAATTGAAAAATCTTCAGCTCGAACTGATAAAACTCCAGGAATGGGTAAAACAAGAGGGGCTGAAAGTTGTGGTGATTTTTGAAGGCCGCGATGCTGCCGGGAAAGGCGGCGCAATAAAAAGAATAATACAGGTTCTGAATCCCCGCATTTGCCGGGTGGTTGCGCTTGGCACTCCAACCGAACGAGAAAAAACCCAATGGTATTTTCAACGTTATGCAGCTCATTTACCTGCTGCCGGCGAAATGGTTTTGTTCGACAGAAGTTGGTATAACCGCGCCGGAGTAGAAAAAGTTATGGGATTTTGCACCAATGAAGAGTACTGGGATTTTCTGCGGGCTTGCCCCAACTTCGAAAGGATGTTAATTCACTCAGGCATAATTTTAATAAAATACTGGTTTTCGGTTAGCGAAAAAGAACAGGAAAAACGATTCAGGTCGAGGATAAAAAACCCGACCAAACGATGGAAACTGAGTCCGATGGACCTGGAATCGCGCAAGATGTATGTTGAATTTTCAAAGGCAAAAGATGAAATGTTTGCTTATACCGACACCAAAACCTGTCCGTGGTACATGGTTGACGCAGACAATAAAAAACTGTCGAGGCTGAATTGTATCCACCATTTATTATCGCAGATTCCTTACAGGGATTTAACACCGGGACCAATTGAACTGACACCCCGAACCGACAGTAAAGGATATGTCAGACCACCGATCGAGGAGTTAACTTACGTTCCGAAAGTGTATTAATTGTCGTGTGTTTCTGTCAGGTCGAAAAGATGGGTTGCCTGTTCGCCCAAAAATCCATTAAACAGTTTTTGTGAGCCGTTCTCTTCAAAGTAATTTCGTTGAGCCAATTCAAAATATGCGTAAGTCCAAATCATTTTTTCAAAAACGAATTCTCCTTTAACCGATACTTCTTCCTTTACCGCGAGTGTAGCGGCTTGCCTGAGTTTGCTCCCTGGCTCGCCTTCGATAGCATCTTTCATCGGTACTCCTGATTTAGCGAGGGCATCGCATGTTGTTTCCAAATCTGGCCATTTCTTTACATCCTGATTATCAATTAAAGCAGCGAAATGATTCACTGAATTGCCGTGAAGTAAAACCCAGGCGCCATATTGCGAAACATCGTTTATTTTCAAAACATCCTCTTTTAGCGGGATATTCCACGGACGACGAAAATAATGCACGAGATCATCAACAAGATATTCCGCAGCTTCCAAAGGCAAAATTCCGCTTTCTTCCAGAATTCGGAGTAATTCAATGCTTCTGTCAGAAAGTAAATAGGTAGTATTACTAACAGTATTGTTAATCATTTTTTGCGCCCACTCCGGTAATTCATTCACTTCGAGCTGGCTCACAAAAATCTTTGGAAACATCGCGTCGGGATGTTCGAAATGAACGGCCTTTAATTTCTTTTTAGTGAAAGTGTATTTTGTTACAGGCTGATACTCCAAAAAATTCAGAATATGTTTTATGGCTCTGATTCCTTCGGGTTGTTCACCACAGTGTGTATTGAAAGTTCGGAATGCAATGTGGTCAATTACAATTTTGCCATTATTTTCAGCGACCAAATCGGCATATTTTTTTGCATACGGAACTCTTTCGATATATTGTTTCCATAACCTGTCGATAAGTAGCCCTGTAATTTCTTTAGTTGTCCGTTTCATAGCGCTTTTTTATTCATATAAACTACAAAACAGAATCTTTGGTTACCTGAATATTGATGTTTAAAAGTATTTTTTAATTGAAAAAACTTTAGTATTAAAGCATGTTTTTGGGTGTATTGTTCATAAAATTCAATACATCTTTTTTATTAAAATAGGTTGTTGCGCCTCTTTTGGTTGTATTAAGCGCTCCGGCAGCATTTCCAAAATCAAGTGCCTGCTGAATCGATTTCCCGTTGAGATAATAATGTAGAAATCCGGCAGAGAATGCCATTCCTGAACCAATATTATCCACAATTTCAATTTTGTAACCGGGATCGAAAAAGGCGCCTCTCTTTTTGTGAAAGGCAAAGACCCCATTTTGTCCACGGGTAACTAAAATAAGATCGATTTTATATTTCTGCGAAAGCCTGGTGCAGAACACATTCAGATTTTTTGCATTTAAACCTAATTCCCTGCTTAAAAAGGCTATCTCCTTTTCTTTAATCCGAACAATATTTGAACTTTCCAAAAGATTCTCCACTACTTTGGCATTAAAAAAATGTTCAAATAATTTTAAATCGAAAAAGTGGAGTGAGTCGGGCGATTCTTTTATCAGTTCCCGCAGTGTGTTTTTCGAAATACCAAAACGCTGCGGCAACAATCCGTAAAACAGACAATCAGCATTTCTTACCAATTTTAATGCTTCGGCCGAAAATTCAATGTGATCGAATGCCACATCAGGAGTAACAATATACCTTGGATCGTAATTATCTTCGAAAGTAATATGAACTGTTCCTGTTGGAAATTCTGTATCCAGTTGCACATTCTCGTCAGAAATTCCCAACTCTTTTAATTTATCAATTGCTTCGTTTCCCAAATCATCATCACCAACACGCGACAGCAAAAAACCCTGCTCTTTAAATGAATTGCAGCGAAAAACCAAATTTAAAGGAGTTCCCCCAAGTACTTTGCCATTGGGTAGAATATCCCAAACTACTTCGCCAAATGCAACAATTTTTTTATTCATCAAAACTAATTTAAGAAGGGCAAAAATAAAAAATATTAAACCCATTCAAGTTTATAGCACATGATAATTAATCGATTTTTATTTTTTTTATTGGGTATATTTTTCGCTGAGATTCTTAATTAAAAAACAATATATCAATCACTTAACAGAACTGAATATACTTTCTGCACGTCATAATAAAATCGTTTTCAAACAAATCCGGTTATTAACCGTTCATTTTTAAAACTATTTCAATGAATTATCTTGCACATCTGTTTTTATCGGGTAATGACGAACAAACCATGGTAGGAAATTTCATTGGCGACCATGTTAAAGGAAATGATTGGGAAAAGTTTCCGGAAAATATCAGAAAAGGAATTTTAATGCACCGCCAGATTGATGTCTTTACCGATTCTCACCAAAAATTCCGGGAGGCCAAAGCTTTGTTTCGTCCTGAATTCGGGCTATACTCAGGTATTATTGTAGATTTTTTGTACGACCATTTTCTGGCCGGCAACTGGAATAATTATTCGGATATAACTTTACGAACTTTCGCAAAACGATCACATGCCATTTTGTTACAAAATTTCATGATTTTACCTGTCAGGGTTCAGGGATTTCTTCCATTTCTTATTCAGAACCGAAGATTGGAGTCGTACGCAACAATTGCCGGAATTATGCAGGCGTTAAAAATTATGAGCAATTATACTTCGCTTCCGGCCAAACAGGATTTCGTGATGCACACACTTCAGGCCAATTATGATTTTTTCAACCTCAATTTCAAGGATTTCATGTTTGATATTATACAATTTATAACTGAAAAATATGGACTTGAATTAAAGAATCCAAAAATGACCACGGATAATAATCCAATTTTAAAGATGTGGTAATTTGAAATTAAAATTTCTCGTACCTGCTGGCATCCAACCGGATAAAAATAAACAACAGGATGGTAAATGACCACAGGGAGGATCCGCCGTAACTAAAGAATGGCAAAGGGATTCCAATAACCGGCATTATTCCGATTGTCATTCCGATATTTACAAAAAAGTGGAAAAAGAGGATAACTGTCACGGCATAACCATAAATTCTTGAAAATCCGGAACGCTGCCGTTCGGCTAACCAAATCAGCCGGTAAAAGAGCAGCATAAAAAGTCCGATTACAACAAATGCTCCAACAAATCCCCACTCTTCACCCACCGTGCAAAAGATAAAATCGGTACTTTGTTCGGGCACAAAATTAAATTTGGTTTGTGTGCCTTCCAAAAAACCCTTTCCAAGAAATCCTCCCGATCCAATAGCAATTTTACTCTGATTCACGTTGTAACCGGCCCCCAGCGGATCTGACTGAATTCCGAGAAGTTCGTTTATACGTTCCTGCTGATGACTTTCTAAAATATTATTAAAAGCATAATCAACTGAAATCGTAAATAACAAAGATCCAAGAAAAATCGAGGCAATGGTTAAATAGCTGGTCAGTTTCTTGCGGTAGCTGTAACCCAGCATTACAACTGTTCCTAAAATTGAACCCAGGGTTATTACATCAGAGATTTCGTACTTCGATCCAATTATCAGATTAATTATGAAAAAAAGTAAAATGGCCGAGACATAAATAACCGGTATGATCAGATACTGTTTGTATCTTGAATTGACCACGTAAAAGGCAATCAGAAAAGAACCAAGCAGTATCAACGATAAAACGAAATTCGATATAATTAAGGCAAGTACAAAGAGCAGTATCAGCAACGAGCCAAAAAAGAGCACAACTCCCGAAAGTCCTTCGCGGTATAAAACCAAAACAAACGAAAAGTAAACCAGCGCTGAACCAGTGTCGTTTTGCAACAGAATTAATATGGCGGGTCCAAGAATTATAGCTGAAATAATTGCCAGAGATTTAAACTGCTGAAGTTTAAACCCATGAGTATTCATATAACTTGCCAAAGCAAGCCCGGTGGCAAATTTGCAAAACTCGGAAGGCTGAAAACCAAACTGACCAAACATAAACCACCCTCTTTGCCCATTGATTACAGTTCCGGCAAACAAAACGAGAATAAGCAGGAAAACTATAAAACCGTAAATAATATAAGAAAAGAACACATAAAAGTTAGAATCAATAATGAGAATAATGAAGCCGATTGCCAACGCCATGCCAATCCAGATTAACTGTTTTCCATAACGTTGGGTTGTGTCGAAAATACTTTGATGTTCCTGATTATATACTGACGCGTAAATATTTATCCATCCTAAAAAAACCAGTATCAGGAAGATTGAAACCGTAACCCAATCGATATTTGCCCAAAGGCTGTTTCTTTTTGGCATATTACTTCGGCTGATTTGGGTTTAATAAATTGGCGTCCAGCATTCTCTGCTCCACAAATTTCCGGTTTGATGCAATGGTATCGTTTAAATACCTTTCGATTATTAAACTTGCCATCGGCGCTGCATATCGTGATCCCCAGACACCATTTTCAACATAAACAAAAATGGCAATTTTCGGATTATCTTTTGGTGCAAAGGCAGTAAATACAGAATGGTCTGAGCCTTGATTGTTTTGTACAGTGCCTGTTTTTCCGCAATATTCGATACCTGAAATGCCAATTGTTGCTGCCAGATTTCCCTTTGTTACCTGCTCCATTCCGGCAATAACCGGTTCAAAATTCTGCGGGGAAATTTTTGAGTAATTCTTTTCTTTAAAACTTTCGGAAACTGTGTCGTTCTCAATTTCTCTGATTAAATGAGGCTGATAATAATATCCCCGGTTGGCAACAACAGCGGCAACATTGGCCATTTGCAATGGTGTAGCTCCCAATTCGCCCTGTCCTATTGCCAGCGATCGGATGGTGAGCGGATTCCAGCTACCTTTCCCGTATATCTTGTTATACATCTCTTCGGTGGGTAAGTCACCTTTCAGTGCATTAGGAAAATCTGTGCTGAGAATACGTCCAACTCCAAAACTTTCAACATGACTCCGCCAAACATTAAATCCTTCGGCTACTGATTTGAAATGATAAATAGTTGAACGAAATGTATTCCATAAAAAAGAATTACATGACTCCCTGATTGCTTCAGAAACATTTAATGGCGAAACGTGACTGTGTGTGCATTTAATTGGCGAAGAAGCCTTGCCATTACAGCTAAAACGGGTATTAACCGTTATCGCGCCTGTCTCCAGACCGATAAGTGTATTAATCATTTTAAAAGTGGACCCCGGAGGATATTTTGCCTGAATCGCACGGTTAAAAAGCGGTTTTAATGAATCTTCAGAAAGCATATTGTAATTGGCCCCGCGAATACGTCCTACCAGTAAACTGGGGTCGTAGGTGGGAGCGCTTACCATTGCCAAAACCTCACCGGTTGAAGGCTCAATGGCAACCATTGCACCTTTTTTGTTTCGGAATAATTCTTCGGCATAGCTTTGTAAATCAGCATCCAGTGTGGTTACTATATTATTTCCAATTTTTGCCGGCATATCTTCCGCACCCTCAACATAACTTCCCTGTATCCGGTTATGAACATCAACCATCTGTTTTTTAATTCCTTTAATTCCACGAAGCTGCTGCTCATAAGTTTTCTCAATACCGCTGGCACCAATATAATCGCCTGATTTATAGTATTCATCTTTCTGAATATCAGCATCATTAACTTCGCTTACATATCCTAAAACATGTGCGCCAGATGAATTTGCATACTCGCGTAAAGTCCTTGATTGAGTGTGAAATCCTTTGAATTTATACAATTGTTCCTGCAAAAAGGCAAAACTCTCCGGCGGGATCTGTTTTATTAAAATCGAAGGTTTATATGTTGAATAATCTCTTGCTTTTTGAATACCTGCAATCAGATCTTCTTTTGAAATTTCGAGTAATCTGCAAAAAGCCAGTGTATCAAATCTTTCTACTTCGCGGGGAGTCACAAGTAAATCGTACGCAGGTTTATTGAATACCATTAAAGTACCGTGTCTATCGTAAATCAAACCCCGCGCAGGATACTGAACGATTTCGCGTAAAACATTATTTGTCGCAGAAACTTTATATTTTGAATTAAGTACCTGCAACCCAAATAATTTAAGAATAAAGATCAGGCCTGAAGCAAGGAAAATTGCAACTACTATATATTTTCGTCTCGAAAAAATGTCCACGCTTTTACTTATTAATCCTTAAAAACCAAAAACTGACTTAAAACTATAACAACAATTGAAAATAATGAACTCAGGATGACCCGATAGAGGGTATTAAAGAAATTTGCAAATGTATAAACCTCAAGATAAAAAAGCAGGGTATGATGCAATAAGACCATAATCACCACATAATTGATAAACCAACCCGGTTTATTCTGATTTAGTCCGGGATAATCGCTTTTGTCGTCTTCCCGGTTTGATATCAATCTGATAACCAATGGCCTGGCATATGCAACAAACACCGTTGCTGCCGAATGAACACCCAGACTATTGGAAAATATATCGATAGTGAGTCCAAGCAAAAAAGCAAGAATCAATACTGCGTAACGCGGTGCACTTAACGGTAACAAAATAATAAACAATACATAAACATATGGATTGAAAAAACCGCTAAACTGCACCTGGTTAAATATTAATACCTGTATTAATACCAGTGAAATAAACATTACCGCATATTTACTCAGTATCCGAATCATCAGTTTTTTTACTTTCCAGCGCTCTTATTTCTTCTTTTTTTAAATTTTCGACGACATCAACATAAGAAAGTGCCCTAAAATTTACTGCGAGTTCAACAAGTATCAGATAATAATTTTCACCCTGAGGTTGCTCCAGTGAATGCACGGTTCCAATCATAATGCCCTCAGGAAATACAGAAGAATAACTGCTTGTTACCACTGTATCGCCAACTGCAAGTTCAACATGAAACGGAATACCTGTCAGATTTGCATATCTTGAATCTTTTCCATCCCACGAAAGGGGACCGAAAGTGCCGCTCTTTTTCAATTTTGCAGATGCCCCCCATCGCTTGTTCAATACCGAAAAACCGAGTGAATATGACTCGGAAACCTGTGTAATAACCCCAACAATCCCATCAGAATTAATAATTCCCTGATCGGGTTTTATTCCATGTTTGCGTCCCTTGTCGAGGGTTATATAATTGTTCTGCTTGTCAACCGAGTTATTAATTACCCTTGCCGAAATAAACCGATAAACCGAGTCGGTTATTTCTGCTTTTGAAGTAATTGAGTAAGGTGTTATTCTAATGTAAGGTAAATCGCTTATTAACGATTTTAGCATTGCATTTTCCTTTGCCAGCTTCCGGTTAACCGATGCCAGACTGAAATATCTTCCAATTGCATTGAATGAATTATAAACCGTTGCAGTAACATGGTTTGATGAGTTGAGATATTTTGCTTTCTGGTAGCTGTTAAAATTAAAAATGAGTATAAACGAAAGTACTTCTAATAGTAAGAAAAGAAGAAATGCATAATTTTTTAATAAATACCGAAGCAGACCTCTCATCGTTTACAAGAGAAAATTCCTGACCAGTTATTTAATCAGGAATGAGAAATTATCAACATTTTTAAGCGCAATTCCGGTTCCACGAACTACCGCCCTCAAAGGATCTTCGGCAATATGAAACGTAATTCCAATTTTATCAGTCAACCTTTTGTCCAATCCTTTTAAGAGTGCACCGCCACCTGCCAGCCAGATTCCTTTGACCACAATATCGGCATACAATTCAGGCGGAGTTTGCTCCAGCGCGCTTAATACAGCTGTTTCAATTTTTGAAATTGATTTTTCAAGACAATGCGCTATTTCCTGGTACGAAACAGGAACTTCGATTGGCAAGGCAGTCATTTGGTTTGGTCCCTGAACTACATAATCGGGTGGTGGATCTTTCAGTTGAGAAAGCGCCGAACCTACGTGAATTTTAATTTCTTCGGCTGTGCGTTCACCAATTTTAATGTTGTGCTGGTGACGCATGTATTCCATAATATCGGCTGTTAAATCATCACCGGCAATACGAATTGATTTGTTGGTTACGATTCCACCCAATGATATTACCGCAATTTCAGTTGTACCCCCACCAATGTCAACAACCATGTTTCCTTCGGGTGCTTCCACATCGAGACCAATTCCAATGGCTGCTGCAAGTGGTTCATATATCATGTACACCTCACGGCCTCCGGCATGTTCCGAAGAGTCGCGCACTGCGCGGATTTCTACTTCCGTACTACCTGATGGTATGCAAATAACCATTTTTAATGCCGGAGAAAACAACCTCGGTTTGGGATTAATCATTTTTATCATCCCACGAATCATTTGTTCTGCTGCATTAAAATCGGCAATCACACCATCGCGTAAAGGCCTGATAGTTTTAAGGTTTGCATGTGTCTTCCCCTGCATTTGCCTGGCTTTTTCGCCAATAGCCACCATTTTTTCGGTTTTCAAATCAATGGCAACAATCGATGGCTCATCAACAACAATTTTATCGTTATATATAATAATTGTGTTCGCTGTTCCCAGGTCAATTGCGATCTCCTGCGTTAAAAATGAAAATAGTCCCATTTGAATTTTCTAATTATCTGATCTTTAAAAGATGCTCTGTTTTTAATGTTTAAAATGTCTTCTTCCGGTAAATGCCATGGCAATGCCAAATTCATTGCAGGCTTCAATTACCTCGTTGTCGCGAATACTACCTCCCGGTTCAACAATGTATTTAACACCGTATTCGTTGGCTGCTTCAATGCTGTCGCGGAACGGGAAAAAAGCGTCCGAAATTAATACTGAATTTTCAATTTCCAAACCTTTTTTTGTATTGAACCGTGGCATCGTTAAATGGCGCAAACTATCCAAACGATTGGGCTGGCCCATTCCGGCCCCGGTTAACCAGAACGAACCGTTTGCATTTTCTGTTACCACTGCAATTGCATTACTTTTTAAATGCTTACAGGCGGTAATTCCAAATTTTGCCAGGTTCATTTTACCTGCATTGAATGCTTTTTTTGTTACCGTTTCAAACTGAAGATCCAAACCTTCATCCTCATCCTGAACCAACATTCCCCCGCTGATTGAGCGGTATAATTTCTCTCCTGTAATTTCACTTTTTACAGGTGTTTCCAGCAAACGTAAATTTTTCTTGCTACTGAAAACATCAAGCGCTTCTTCTGTAAACTTTGTAGCAATAACAATTTCGACGAATTTACTTCCAAACCATTCGGCAACCTCTTTGGTTACCGTATCGGTAAAACAAATAATACTGCCAAAAGCGCTGATTGGGTCCCCTTCCCAGGCTAGTTCCAATGATTCGAGAATATTTCCGGTTACTGCAAGACCGCAGGGATTGAGGTGTTTAATTACAGAAACTGCAACTTTATTTTTTATGTGTGTAACAGAATGAAATGCATCGCTGGCTGATTTCCAGGCAGCATCAGCATCGAGCATATTATTGTACGACAGTGCTTTGCCCTGAATTACCCTTGCATCGGCCAATGAAACTTCCTGAGGCGTATTTTTGAATTTAAAGAAAGTCGCTTTCTGGTGCGGATTTTCACCGTAACGCAAAACAAGCCCGTTATTCAGGCTGATTCTCTCTGTACTATCGTCTTTTCCTCCGTTAAAGTAACTGAAAATTGCCGCATCGTAATGCGATGAAACTGAAAAAGCCCTGCCTGCAAACCATCTTCTTTCGCTTAAAGAAAACTCACCGTTTTTCTCATTCAAATGATTTAACAGCGGAACATATTCATTTTGCGAAGGAACAATAACAACATCATTAAAATTCTTGGCTGCTGCCCGGATTAAGGAAATCCCGCCGATATCAATTTTTTCAATGATTTCCTGCTCATCTGCTCCTGAAGCAACTGTATCTTCAAACGGATAAAGATCGACAATGACCAAATCAATTTCAGGAATGTCGTATTCGGTTAACTGGCTTACATCGCCCTGGTTATCGCGACGGGACAAAATTCCTCCAAAAACTTTTGGGTGCAATGTTTTAACACGTCCACCCAGAATTGAAGGATAGCCGGTCAGACTCTCAACCGATGTAACCTCAACACCCAGCGATTCAATGAAACTTTTTGTTCCACCGGTACTTAAAATTTTAACATTCAGATCGTTCAGTTTATGAATTATCCTGTCGAGGTTTTCTTTGTGATACACCGAAACCAATGCAGTCTTAATTTTTTTAGTATCAGCCATTTATTCCGTTTTCAAATTTTGATCGCAAAGATAAAAAAATCAATGTAGTTTGTGCCATAAAAAATAGGGTTTCAAATAATTCTTATTATACCAGTAAAAGATATAATTTTGAATAAAATTCATTGTAATCATTTTAAAAAACTTACACTAATAAGCAAACATATTAACGTTCACGTTAAAAATAAAGTGTTGTAAAAAGTGTAAAACAAATTTTAACTTTACTCACAAATATTGATTGTCGATAATGTTACTGATTAGATTAATACTCGAAAGTTTTGCATTTGCCTTTAACTCGCTCAAAGGAAATAAATTACGCACTTTCCTTTCGCTGCTTGGCATTACCATTGGAATTTTTGCTATCGTTTCAGTTTTTACAGTTATCGATTCGCTTGAACGATATATCCGGGACAGCCTTGAAGGATTGGGAAGCAATATGGTTTATATTCAGAAATGGCCGTGGATGCCGCCAGAAGGAGAAAGCGAATATCCGTGGTGGAGATATTTAAACCGGCCGGTACCCGAATTTGAGGAAACAGAAGAAATTTTAAAAAGAGGTAAAACTGTTGAAAATGCAGCATTCCTTTTTGGCTTTTCGAGAACAGCTCAGGCCGGAAGCGACAAAATGGATAATGTTACAGTAATGGCTACCACATTTGGAATTCTGGATGTATGGAATTTAAAGGTAGAACGTGGAAGATATTTTACCGAAAATGAAATGCGCTCGGGAGCACCAGTAACTGTAATTGGTGCCGAAATTGCGGAAAAACTTTTTCCCGGCCTCGATCCGGTTAACAGAACGGTAAAGCTTCAGGGTACGAAATTTTTAATCGTTGGTGTTTACGAGAAAAAAGGACAGGATATGTTTGGCACTTCGATGGATAAAAATATTCATGTTTCTGCAATAAAGTCGTTTAACATGGTTGATGTGAGAAATCGCGACAGAGGCCAGACCATTTGCGTGAAAGCTAAATCAAATGTTGATAGTGATGCTTTTATCGCTGAGGTTGAAGGAATAATGCGGAATCTGCGACAACTTAAACCCATGGAAGAAAATGATTTCGCTCTCAACGAAGTTAGTTTGGTTTCCAATCAGTTCGACCAGTTTTTTGTGGTTTTCAATATGGCCGGATGGATAATCGGAGGATTTTCAATTCTGGTTGGAGGTTTTGGAATTGCCAATATTATGTTTGTTTCGGTAAAGGAGCGAACAAAAATTATCGGTATCCAGAAATCGCTGGGCGCAAAACGCTATTTTATTTTGCTGCAATTTATTTTCGAAGCGATTGTACTTTCAGTCATTGGCGGAGTGCTCGGGTTAATACTGATTTTTATAGGAACTATTATTGTAAGGTATGTCAGCGATTTCGAAATTGTACTGACTATTGGAAATATAATTACAGGACTGATGATATCAAGCGTAATCGGATTTATTGCCGGATTGATGCCGGCACGTTCTGCTGCACGACTCGACCCGGTTGCTGCGATTAATTCAATTTAAGAATTGGCACTTGTTACATTACCGGAAATCTTCACTCGAATCCCAAATGTAAAATAGCATCGCCTTTATAAACAATGGGTGCATGGTTTAACCCGATAATGTAACCACTTTGCGGAATTTTGATTTTGTATTCGAACCTGCCATATGGATCGGAGATAACCCCAATTACATCGCCTTTTGACACTTTAGTACCATCCTTCACAAAAAACCGGTACAAACCACCATATTTTGCACGCAGCCAGGTTGACTTGTGAATTTCGATTACCCCATTCGCTTTTCCATTCTCCAGTTCTTTCGAAAAATTGCGTATTCCCAAATGGTGCATAACCCGCAGCGTTCCGTTTACGCCCCGTTGAGTAATCCGTTGTTTAAAATCGAGTGATTTACCTCCCTCAAACAAAAGAACTTTTTTACCCAAAGCTGTTGCAGCCTGCCGGAACGATTTTTCGCGTTCACTGGCAAAAACAATAAACCGTGGATTAAATATTTTTGCCAGTTCAAGCAAATCACTGTCTTTTTTTGAAATCCTGATTTGTGAAGTATTAAATCTATGCGCCCCACCGGTATGAAAATCGATGCAATAATCGATGTGGGGAACGATTTCCTTCATCATGTGATAAGCAAAAATACTTGCCAGTGAACCATTTTTTGAACCGGGAAAAGAACGGTTTAAATCTTTTCCATCGGGAAACTCGCGGGTTTGATTTAAAAAGCCAAAAACATTTAGTGTTGGGATACTGATAACAATTCCCTTTTCGGGCTTTGTATATTTTTTGGATAATAATTCGCGAACAATTTCAATTCCGTTTAATTCATTTCCGTGAATTCCTGCATTTAACAGCAAAACCGGGCCATCTTCCCGGGCGCGTTCTACAATAACAGGAATTTCTACTTTTGTATGTGTATGCAGGCGGGCAATATCGAGGTTTAAAATTCGCTTTTGCCCGGCATTGATTTGCTCGCCCAGAATTACTATTTTCTTCCGCTGAATCATATTTTTTTGTTCCCGATCAGGCATGACGTTCAACATATCGAATAATACTTTTAGCAATATTTTTTCCTGTAGCCGATTCGATACCTTCAAGCCCTGGCGATGAATTTACTTCAAGAATTAATGGTCCATAATTGGATTGCAGCAAATCGACGCCACAAATTCCAAGACCCATTGCCTTTGCTGCTTTTAATGCTGCATTCTCCTCCTCTTCGCTAAGTTGAATCAATTCGGCGGTTCCGCCACGATGCAGGTTCGAACGGAACTCTCCTTTTTTAGCCGTGCGTTTCATCGCACCAACCACTAACCCATCAACCACAAAAGCGCGAATATCTGATCCCTGGGCTTCTTTTATAAATTCCTGCACAATCACGCGGACTTTCAGCCCGTTAAATGCGTCAATCACCGACTCGGCTGCATTCTCGGTTTCGGCCAGAACAACACCCAATCCCTGGGTTCCTTCCAGTAATTTAATTACAACCGGTGCGCCTCCTGCACCCTGGATAATGTCTTTTACATTCTTTGAATAATTGGTAAAAACGGTTTTTGGTAATCCCAGACCAGCACGCGATAAAATCTGTAAACTACGCAGTTTATCACGCGAACGCATCAACCCCTGCGAATCTACAGCAGTAAAAACTTTCATCATTTCGAATTGCCGGACAACCGCAGTACCATAAAAAGTTACAGAAGCTCCAATGCGCGGAATAACTGCATCTACGTCTTTCAGTTTAACTCCTTTATAAATAATTACAGGATTTTTTTTCTCAATAATCAGGTCGCATTTTGAGTGATCGACAACCAGCATTTCGTGTTTGCGATCAATACCGGCTTCCACAATGCGCCTTGTGGAATATAGGCTAGCGTTTCTTGACAATACAACTATCTTCATGTTTTAATAATCTTCTTTATTTCTATGATCTTCCCGTTCAAAGAGAGGTTTTTTCGCGAAGTGTCAATTAAAAATCTTTTTGAGACAAATTTTCTGCCTAACAAAACCGGGTGTTTCATCTCAATTCTTTCGGTAAGCGTGAGTTCGATTGGATATTTTTTTTGAAAAATGGTTATTTCGGTATTGATTGAAACACGTTCTTCCACCAATCCATTTGAACTTTTAATGTTCCGCATTTTAAAATCATCAAAACTAAATTCCTTTTCGTGATATTGCGGATGGTTGGGATCAAGGAAGTTACATTTGATATGCTCCACTCCATCCTTGTTTATTTTTTCGATTTTGTGACAGTGGAAACTGGATGTATAAGCGCCGGAATCGATTTTAACTTCAATTCCGTACAAATCCAGTTTCTCAAAATCTGCGATGTCTTTTCTGCCGATAATTTTTCTTTTCAAACCCACAATTTTATATCTAAAGTATCCCGAAAAACATTTTCCCGACCAATAAATAAATCATCAAACCAACAATATCGTTCATTGTGGTTATAAACGGACCGGTTGCGAGCGCCGGGTCGATTTTAAACCGGTTTAAAACCAGTGGAATCACCGTTCCAAAAAAGGAGGCAAACAGAATAACGATGAAAAGCGAAAGGGAAACAGTGAAAGTCAGGTTCATATCTCCCTGTCGGATTGCGTTGTAAACGAAAATCAGAATTGCAAATATGGCTGCCGTAACCAGTGCAATTGAAACTTCCTTAAACAATTTGCGTGAAGTGGTTTCCAAATCCTTTACACCACTTGCAATACTTTGCACCACAATCGACGAAGACTGAACACCAACGTTTCCGGCCATTGCAGCAATTAGCGGAATAAAAAATGCCAGTTCGGTAACCTTTGCAAGAGTTTGTTCATGAGAACCTAAAACCAGTGCACCTAAAATTCCACCAAAAAGGCCAATCAAAAGCCAGGGCAACCGGGCACGTAAAATCTCCCAAATTTTATCTCCGGGTTCAACATCTCCCGAAATACCCGAAACCATCTGGTAATCTTTCCCAGCTTCTTCACGAATTAGGTCAATTACATCATCGAAAGTGATTCGTCCCTTGATACGGCCAATATCGTCAACTACCGGTATGGCAACCAGGTTATATTTGTCCATTATCTCGGCTACCTCTTCCTGACGGGTATCGGTGGTTACCATTTTAATGTCGTCGTTGTAAATATTTTTAATTACCGTGTTTGTATTATTGAGAATCAGTTTTTTAAGTGAAAGTACACCTTTAAGTTTATCCTGGTCGTCAACGACATATACATAATAAATTTCGTCAACCTCCTCAGCCTGTTTACTGATTTCTTTCAGGCAATATGCCACAGTCCAGTTTTCATTAACGGTTACCAGTTCTTTGGCCATAATACCGCCAGCGGTATCTTCTTCATATTCCAATAGATCGACAATATCACCAGCCTGTTCGAAGTCTTCAATTTCGTTTAAAACTTCTATTTTCCGTTCTTCGTCAAGGTCAGCAACAACGTCGGCGGCGTCATCCGAATCCATAAATTCGATAAACTTGCTGGCGATAATTTCCGCTGGCAGTTCTTTTAAAAACCTTTTCCTGTCGTATTCCGGTATTTCAACCAAAACATCGGAGGCCTGTTCACCATCGAGTAAAAGAAAGATAAATTTGGCGTCCTCTGTTGAAAGATCTTCCATTATCTCGGCAATATCTGCCGGATGAAGCTCTTCCATTAATTTTTCAACCTCTTTTGTATTTTTCTCCTCAATCAGCTTTTTGAGTTGATCAACATATTCCCTTGTAATCTCAAACTGCATAATTAAACTGTTTTTTTGAGGTTCTCAATTGTAGCAGTCATCTCAATAAAATCGTTGACCGAAAGTTGTTCAGGTCGCTTATCGGCATATTTATCGGGCAAATTTTCACAAATCGCCTTTAATGAATTCCTGAGCATTTTGCGCCTCAAATTAAAAGCTGCTTTGACTACTTCAACAAAAAAAGCTTCGCTGCAGGGCAATGCCATAACATTGTTTCGTTTTAATCTGATCACTGCCGATTTTACTTTCGGCGGCGGTAAAAAAACGTGCTCCGAAACGGTAAACAAATATTCGATATCATAGAATGCCTGCAATATAACGCTCAATATTCCATAGGTTTTATTTCCATGTTTCGAAGCTATCCGCTCTGCAACTTCTTTCTGTACCATTCCCACAACTTCGGGAATTCGGTTGCGAAATGTCAAAACCCTAAATAATATTTGTGACGAAATGTTATACGGAAAATTGCCGATGATACTAAAATTGCCCTCGAATTTTTCAGCAATATTTGATTTTAAAAAATCTTCTGACCAAATATGTTTTAACTGTGGAAAGTTTTGCTGAAGGTAGGCAACCGAATCTCTGTCGATTTCAATAACATGAAGATTAAGTTGCGAACGGTTGAGAAGATATTGTGTCAGCACTCCCATTCCGGGTCCGATTTCCAAAACATCAGGAACATCGGAACCCAAACTGTCAACAATTTTCCGCGCAATATTCTGATCGGTTAGAAAATGCTGACCAAGATTTTTTTTTGGTTTTACAAAACTCATTACTTTCCGCCTCGTCCATTTCTCTTGAATCCTAAAGTTGCCCTTTGATGAAATTAACAAAACAAATTTATACTTTTGTTCGCTACAAAACGGCTGTAAACAACTTTTTAATTTCGCATCCCGAAAGTAGTAATAATTTAGAGATTAGTTATTGAGTTAAGAAAATACGGCTTTAAAATTTATATCGCTTGAAAAAAACAGTCCTTAAAATTTTAAAATTCCTGGTATTTTTTACTTTGGGAATATTTATTTTCTGGCTTATTTATAAAGATCAGGATATTGAACGGATTAAGTC
>DATITY010000378.1:0-5263 GCA_035467235.1 Draconibacterium sp.
AAACTTTAATTTTTAGAACTTTAAGGCTGTTTTAACTTGCCGCAAAGACCACCAAATCATAAAGTTACTCTAAGAAATCATTGTTTACTAAAGACTTTACCTTCCACCCTCAAAAAAATGTATATTTACAACAAAAAGTTAAAAATGAGTGTTGCATTAACAAGTAAAACGATTGACAAATATTTTAGTTTCCTTACAAAACTGGATAATCGGTCAAAGAAGAAACTTATTATTAAACTGACTGAATCAATTGAAACTGGTGATGAAGCGAAATTTGATTTGCGAAGCCTTTTTGGGGCCTGGGTTGACAGCAGGGATTCAGATGAAATCATTCAGCAAATACGAGAATCCAGAGTTGAAAAACAAAATTTGCCTGACTTTCAATGAAATATTTACTCGACACAAATATTTGTATCCCCTTTTTCAGGGGAAAATTCAACCTGATCGAAAAATTGGAAGACGTAGGTTTAACCAACTGTGCAATTTCGGAAATGACTCTTGCAGAATTAGTTTTTGGAGCTGAAAATAGCCAGACACCCAAAATAAACAGGGAAATAGTTGATAAATTTACTTCGAAAGTTACTGTTTTACCCATATACGATGTTATAAATTTGTATGCCAAAGAAAAAGTAAGGCTAAGAAGATTAGGAACAATGATCAGCGATTTTGACTTGTTGATTGGCTGCACGGCGGTTGAGAAAGAATTAATAATAGTAACTGAAAATGTAAGGGAATTTGAAAGAATTTCAAATATAAAAATTGAAAACTGGATTAATAGGACTGGAAATAATGATTGAATGATCTAATCCTTTCATTTTTTCAGAATTACAAAAACCATGACTTTTAACCTGTACCATCAAAACCGTGAGATATGAAAACGAAATTATTGATTAATCTGTTACTGTTGACGCCCATGTTTTTATTTGCTCAGAACAATTCACCAAAAACACCTCAAGACGTTGTAAATCTCATTAAAAAGAATGTCACCTGTGAATGGGCAACTCAAACCGTTGATAATTTTAAAGCCGGCGACCCACAAACACCACTGAAAGGTATTGCAACCTGCATGTTTGCCGATATGCAAACATTGAAGGAGGCTGTTAAACAAGGATGTAATTTTATCATCACCCACGAACCTGTTTTTTACAATCATTTGGATGAAACATCAGTTTTTACCAACGACCCTGTTTTTCAGGAAAAAATGAAATTTATCAAAGAAAATAACCTCGTAATTTTTCGTTTTCACGACCACATTCACCGCACCGAACCCGATGGTATTTCAGTTGAAATGATAAATAAATCAGGGCTTGAACAATACTCAGTTAAAGGTTCACAAACATTTTTTAAAGTCCCCGAAACAACTGTTTCCAAATTTTCAAATGAACTTAAAAAGAAATTCGGTTTGCAAACCATCCGTGTAATTGGCAACCCTGAAATGAAATTTACAAAACTTGCGTTTATGGCTGGTGCGCCTGGTGGCCAAAGTCATATTCAGATGCTAAAAAATCCTGAGGTTGAAGTAGTTCTTGCCGGTGAAGCCCCTGAATGGGAAACTTATTTGTACGCCAACGATGCAGTAAATCAGGGCAAAAACAAAGCCGTTATTTTCCTTGGTCATATAAAATCTGAAGAGGCCGGAATGGAATATTGTGCACAGTGGTTAAAGACTTTTATTACAGGTGTTCCCATTCATTTTATTGAAGACAAAGCCAATTTCGTCACCTTTTAAAATAGTGTAATTGATGGATCCGGTTTGGTTGATTACTGTTCTGGCAATTTCGGTTTTGTTTATTATTCTGGGTACAACAAAACTAAAAATTCACCCATTTTTAGTTTTACTGCTGGCATCATATCTGGCTGGGGCTTTAGCCGGACTACCCCTCGAAAAAATTGCGGCCACCATAACCACTGGTTTTGGAAACATCATGGCAAGCATTGGAATTGTAATTGTTTTGGGAACCATAATTGGAATTATTCTCGAAAAATCGAATGCAGCAATTAAACTGGCCGAACTGGTTTTAAAACTGGTAGGCAAGCGTTTTCCGGCGCTGGCCATGTCGATTATTGGATATATCGTTTCTATTCCTGTTTTTTGCGATTCGGCATTTGTTATTCTTTCATCGTTGAAAAAATCACTGGTACATAAAACGGGAAAGTCATCAGTTGCATTGTCAATTGCGCTGGCAACCGGTTTGTATGCCACACATACTTTTGTCCCCCCTACTCCGGGCCCGATTGCAGCTGCCGGAAACCTCGGGCTTGAAAACCAACTCGGACTTGTAATTCTGTTTGGATTGATGGTAGCCGCGTTTGCGATGTTCACCGGGTATTTGTGGGCTTCGTACATTGGCAAAAAATATATCACTTCCGAAGACGAAATCACGGAAAAAACTAATGCGCAAATCCAAATAAAATTACCATCGGCTCTAAAATCAATCATGCCAATTTTAGTTCCTATTTTTCTGATTGCACTGCGCTCGATGGCCACCTACCCAACTGAACCGTTTGGAAAAGGCTTTTTCTTTTTATTATTCAATTTCTGTGGACAACCGGTTAATGCATTGCTCATTGGCTTTATGCTTTCAATGCTTCTATTTCCAAAATTCAACAAGGAAACACTCACGGGTTGGATTGGCGACGGAATTTCAGCTGCAGCCCCAATTTTGCTGATAACCGGAACAGGCGGCGCATTTGGAACTATTTTAAAAGAAGCGCAAATTGGCGACACGCTCGGAAGTTTACTGGCCGGTTATCAACTCGGTATATTTCTGCCTTTTATTATTGCAGCAGCATTTAAAACCGCGCAAGGCTCGTCAACAGTGGCTTTGATTGCAACATCGGCATTAATCGCTCCGATGCTTTCCGCCATCGGTCTCGACTCTCTCAACGGCAGAGTGCTGGCGGTAATGGCAACCGGTGCAGGTGCAATGACCATCTCGCACGCCAACGACAGTTATTTTTGGGTAGTATCCCAATTCTCCGGAATGGATGTAAAAACCGGATTAAAAACCCATACAATCGGAACTCTGATTCAGGGGACTTCGTCCATTGTTTTTATATATTTGCTCCACTTGATTTTTAAATAACAAAAGTCTGAAATATTAAATTCCTAAAATCAAAAAAGATGTGCACAACTTTGCTAATTATTCTGTCAGTTTTATTACAAGCTACTGGGAATCAAACAAGAAATTCCAGACAAGAAATCGGTGAATCGGGCAAAAAAAGTGAACTGGAAAAGGAAAAAACCATAAAGTTATTCAACGGAAAAGATCTTGATGGCTGGTACACTTTTGTGCAAAACCGTGGAAAAAATATTGATCCGAAAAAGGTTTTTACTGTGACAGAAGGAATGATTAAAATATCCGGTGAAGAATGGGGCTGCATAACCACCAACGATGAATTTGAAAATTACCATATTGTCGCAGAATTTAAATGGGGTACCAAAACCTACGAACCAAGGTTAGCAAATGCCAGAGATTGCGGATTACTATTGCATTCACAGGGCGAAGATGGAAGTTCTCAGGGAATATGGATAAACTCGATTGAATGTCAGATAATTGAAGGTGGAACCGGTGACATTATTGTTGTAGGAGATGGGACCGATAAATTTAGTGTAACCTGTACAGTGGCATCTGAGAAACAAGGCAGTTCATTTATTTTTAAACCGGGTGGAAAAAATGAGACCATCAACTCTGGCCGGATCAACTGGCTTAAACGGGATCCTGAATGGAAAGATATTCTTGGATTCAGAGGAAAACATGACCTGGAAAAATCTGTTGGAAAATGGAATACTTTGGAGTGTATTGCTGATGGTGACAGACTTTCAATTTTTCTAAATGGCATTTTGGTGAATGAGGCAACAAATGTAAAACCTCAAAAAGGACGAATCCAAATACAATCTGAGGCTGCCGAAATATTTTTCAGACGAGTTGAATTAACTCATCTCCAAAAAAAATAACGCATTTTCCTGAACGAATGCCTGCTGAATGCCGCCGCTGCCGGATTTCTTAGGGCAAAGCATAAAGTTATTTTGATATATTTTTTTTTATCAATTACAAGGCGAAACAATATTGAAATAAAATCTTCGCAACCCCCAAAAATTATATCCCCGATTTAAACTCGTACTTCCCCGATTGCAATTCAAAAACCGCTTTGCCATTTTCGTATTTTACGAATTTCACCCCATTTGCAGCTTCCGCGGCATTTCCGTTTTCGGTTATCGTCTTTTCCGAAATAGCTGGCAAATAGAGTGTTGCCGTTGTATTGGCCGGAACTGTTGCCAAATAAATCAGGTTGCTATTTTCAATCCGCCAACCACTTTCAATCTGTCCGTACATCGAGTCGTAATGTCCTTTGGCAAAAGTCATTTGCCCGGTTGGGTCGGGTGTTGGCTGAAGGATAAAATGTTTGAAACCCGGCTCGTTTTCATCGCGCTGAATTCCCAGCGAATAATTGTACATCCACGCTCCCACAGCACCAAACGAATAGTGATTAAACGAATTCATGCTGTTGTTTCCGCCAAAACCGTTTTCCACGGTGTACGAGTTCAGGCGCTCCCAAATGGTGGTGGCACCCTGGTCAACTGAATACAACCACGATGGATACGAAGTTTGTTGCAACAAATGGTAGGCTACATCATTAAAACCATTGTCCGACAGCGCTTTGCTTATCCATGCTGTACCGATAAAACCAGTCATTAAACTGTATTCGGGCCGGGTGATTCCTGCGTCGTCGGTGTTTTTCCGTTTCACCGCTTCAGCCAGATGTATAGCAGCAAAAGGCTGGTTTTCGGTATTAAAAGCGCCCAAAGCCAGCGGAACAGCATACGAAACCTGGTTGTCGAGCACTTCGCCGGCAGGTGATTTTCCATCGGAATTGACAGCTCCGGGAGGACCAAAATGCGGTGCTACAAATCCCGATTTGATGGTTTTTTTCGAGGTTGCATCCACAAAAGTGGTATTGAAAAATGTTTTACGCTCGTCGTGCTTTTTACTAAAAGCATTGGCATCAGCAGTTTTACCCAAAGCACCGGCCATTTTAGCCATAATTTCGAGGTCGAAAATATAGTAGGCTTCCCAAAGCAGCGTATTGTCGAGTTTATTTACCTCCGGACTAAGCCAATCGCCCAGCGGACCTTCGTTCATCACACCTGTTTTCGGGTCGATGCGGGTTTCAAGAAAAGCCATGTATTTTTTCATAGATTCATAATGTCCGGCAAGCATGGCTTTGTCGCCAAATTGCTGGTACGATTCCCAGGCCACTG